>DAOTYM010000486.1:0-3272 GCA_034434775.1 Anaerolineae bacterium
CGCCCACCCCGACCCCCACGCCGACGGAGACCCCCATGCCGCCGCCCAACCTCTCCCCCTCGTACAAGGTGGCGGACAAGGCGGTAGTGGAGTACTTCCAAGGGGTCACCTACACGGTGGTCCTGCGCAACGTGGGCGGGACGGCCCGCGTGTGGATGACGGACACGGTCCCGTCCCTCCTCGCCTACGTGCCCGGCAGCGCCACCGGCGGCGCGACCTACGATGCCGGCCTGAACGCCATCCTCTGGAGTGGGGACCTCACTCCGGGCCAGGTGGTGACGGTCACCTTCCGCACGAGCGGCCCGGTGCCCCCCATCCCCCACGACACGGTCATCGTCAACACCGCCGTGATCCACGACGGGGTGAACCGTCCCCTGGAGCGGTCGGCCGTGGTGGTGGCCAACCCCTGGCCCACGCCCACGCCGACGGCCACGCCCCACGTGGTGACGGTCACCACCTCCCTGGTGCCCGGCCGGCCGGTGGGCCTGCAGGAGCCCATCCTCCTCACCTTCTCCGAGCCCATGGAGCGGGAGTCGGTGGCCCTCCGATTTGAACCGGAGGTCGGTTTTGCGTTACAATGGGAGGGACCGAGGGCATCGGCCCGGCAGGCCGGCGGGGGAGGGACGGACGTCGCCACCATCGTGCACGACCCCTTCCGCCCGGCAACCGCCTACCGGCTCATCCTGGAAGAGGGGCGGAGCCAGGCCGGTGGGCAGGTGGCCCCCACGGCCTGGCCCTTCCTCACGGAGGGTGCCCGCCTGGGCCTGCCCCTGATCCTGATCAAGTAGCGGTCGGCCTTCAGCGGTCGGCGGCCAGGGCCCGTGGTGGCCTTGGCCTTCCCACGGCTGAGGGCCGGCCGCTGAGGACCTGGCGTGGAACAGGAACGGATCCGCAACTTCTGCATCATCGCCCATATTGACCACGGCAAGTCCACCCTGGCGGACCGCTTGCTGGAGCGGACTGGCACCGTCTCCCCGCGGGAGATGCACGAGCAGTTCCTGGACAGCATGGACCTGGAGCGGGAGCGGGGGGTGACCATCAAGGCCTCGGCCGTGCGGATGCTCTACGACGCGCCCGACGGCCAGACCTACGAACTGAACCTCATTGACACGCCGGGGCACGTGGACTTTTCCTACGAGGTCTCCAGGAGCCTGGCGGCCTGCGAGGGCGCGGTCCTGGTGGTGGATGCCTCCCAGGGCGTGGAAGCGCAGACCCTGGGCAACCTCTACATGGCCCTGGACTACAACCTGACCATCGTGGCCGTGGTCAACAAGATTGACCTCCCCTCAGCCCAGCCGGACGAGGTGGCCCAGGAGATTGAGGCCCTGCTGGGCATCCCCGCCGAGGAGGTCATCCGCGCCTCGGCCAAGGAGGGCATCGGCGTGGACGACGTCCTCCAGCGGGTGGTGGAGAAGGTCCCGCCGCCCCAGGGCGACCCGAACGCGCCCCTCCGCGCCCTCATCTTTGATTCCCACTACGACCCCTACAAGGGGGTGGTGGCCTACGTGCGGGTGGTGGATGGGTCCATGGAGATGGGGCAGAACCTCCTCCTCATGGCCCGGGGGCAAGTCGCGGAACCCCTGGAGATCGGCGTCTTCGCCCCCCACATGACGCCCACCGGCCGCCTAACGACCGGCGAGGTGGGCTACGTGGCCACGGGCCTGAAGACGGTGCGGGACCTCCAGGTGGGCGACACCATCACCTGGGCCCACCAGCCGGCGGCCAAGCCCCTCCCTGGCTACCGGCCAGCCAAGCCCATGGTCTTCGCCGGCGTCTACCCGGCGGAGGGGGAGAACTACAACCTCCTGCGCGACGCCCTGGAGAAACTCCAACTGAACGACGCCGCCCTCACCTTCCAGCCCGAGACCTCTCAGGCCCTGGGCTTCGGCTTCCGCTGCGGCTTCCTGGGCATGTTCCACATGGATATCGTCCAGGAGCGCCTGGAGCGGGAGTACGGCCTGGACGTGGTCTTCACCTCCCCCAGCGTGGAGTACCAGGTCCTCAAGCGGGATGGCACCGTGGTCACGGTAGACAGCCCGGCAGACCTCCCCCCCGAGGACCAGATTGAGGTCATTGAAGAGCCGTGGATGAAGATCCACATCTACACGCCCAAGGAGTACATCGGCCCCATCATGGAACTGGTGACCCGGCGGCGGGGTGAGCCGGAGGGGATGGAGTACCTGGACGAACGGCGGGTGCTTCTCACCTACACCATCCCCCTCTCCGAGATGGTGGTGGACTTCTACGACCTCCTCAAGTCCCAGAGCCGCGGGTACGCCTCGCTGGACTACGAGTTCGCCGGCTACCGCCCAGCGGACCTGGTCAAGGTGGACATCCTGGTGAACCAGCAGGTGGTGGACGCGCTGTCCATCATCGTCCACCGGAAGGACGCGTACCGCAAGGGGCAGCGGTTGGTGAGCAAGATGAAGGAGGTCATCCCCCGGCAACTCTTTGACGTGCCCATCCAGGCGGCCATCGGCAAGCGGGTCATCTCCCGGGCCAACGTCAAGGCCCTGCGCAAAGACGTCCTGGCCAAGTGCTACGGCGGCGACGTGACCCGCAAGCGCAAACTCCTGGAAAAGCAGAAGGCGGGCAAGAAGCGCCTCAAGAAGATCGGCAACGTGGAGATCCCCCAGGAGGCCTTCATGTCCGTCCTGCGCCTGGACGAGGAGTAGGCCTCGTGCCTGCCCCCACCGTACCCCGGTTGCGCGGTGGACGTAGGGGCGACGCACACGTTGCCCCGAGCCGTTGACGGATCCTGCAACGAATAAACGAATTGGGCGCGCCAGGCCATTCGTTTATTCGTTTCTCCATTCGTTGACGGCATTGGCAGGGCGCGGGCACAAGGCCTGCCCCTCCAAGGGTCGGCTCTACAGGCAGGCTGCCCACTGGAAAGGCCCTCAGTAGGCGAAAAGGGGCTGCAGGGATTCGCCCAGCAGGTTGCGGCGGATGGCCTCGGCCAGGATGGGCGCAGCCGAGAGGACGACCATGTTGGGCAGCCTCCTCTCCGGCGGCATGTAGACCGTGTTGGTCAGGACGATCTCCTCCACCTCCGGCAGGGCAGCGAACCGCTCCCGGGCCGGCCCGCAGAAGACCCCGTGGGTGGCGGCCACGGAGAACCGCTCCACTCCCCGCGCCTTCAGCGCCTTGATGGTCTCTATCACCGTGCCGCCGGTGGCGATCTCGTCGTCAAAGATGATGGCCCGCTTGGTATTCACCTCGCCGATGATCTCCATCACCTCCACCCGCTCGTCCTCCACCCGCTGCTTGTT
>DAOTYM010000487.1:0-2428 GCA_034434775.1 Anaerolineae bacterium
TCGGTGGGGGTGGGCGTCACCGTAGGGGTAGACGTGGCAGTGGGCGTGGCCGTCTCGGTAGGCGTCGGGGTAGGGGTGGCTGGGAGGTTGGGGCCGCCCGGGGAGGGGGGATAGGCGTCGGTCCAGGCCCCGGTGCCATCCTGCTCCCGGCTGAAGGAGGCATCTGGGGAAGTGTGGGTGTAGGTGTACCCATCCACTTCCCGGCCGTCGGGCCAGAGGAGGCGGACGGTGTCGCCCCCGGTGTCGTTGAGGGCGACGCCCGTGGTGGACCGGAAGAGCACCAGGTGCTGCCCTGGCCCGATGACAACCCGCGAAGGAATGCGGTAAGGGGCGGTCCCTCCGCCCGCCACGTCGTCCAGCATCCACTGGCCGAGGTCCACGGCCTGGCTCCCCAGGTTGTAGAGCTCTATCCATTCGTCGTCCGCGTTGGCTTGCCCATCGCCGTTCCAGTCCACGACCTGGGGTGCGGGCAGGAACTCGTTCAGGCGGACCGTGTCGGCCAGGGGGGTGGAGGTGCGGGTCGGCGTGGGCGGTGGCTCCAGGGTGAAGGAGAGGTCGTCAAAGAGAGGCGGGTTCGCCGGGTTGGGCGCGGCGAAGTAGGCGTAGGCCTGGACCCGGGCCGTGGCCGCGCCGGGCGGAGCCGTCTGCCGGCCCAGGGACATGGGCTGGTAGACCGCGCTGGCGCTGGTGAGGGTTGTCTGGTCGGTGCGCAGGACCTGGCCGCTGGCGTTGCGCCACTCCACCTGCAGGCGCAGGTAGAGGACCTCCGGGGCGTTGAGGCGGCCCCAGCCGCTCAGGGCGTAGGTGTTGCCCGGGGAGACGGCCACGTCCTGGTAGATGTAGGCTGAACCGGGAGTGCCTTTGTTGAGCCTGGCCGCCCGCGCCCCGCCATGCACGGGGGAAGCGACCACGTCAAAGGTGGCCTCGTAGGGCCAGCGGGACCAGGCCACCGTCCCCTGCTCAAAGCCGGGGTTCTGGAGGAGTTGGGTGCCGGCCTGGGCCTCTCCGCCGCTGAGAGCCAGGCCCAGGCCCCAGAGAGCCAGGAGGGCCACCGCGATGGTCGTCTGGCGCGACATGGAGGTCTCTCCCCCCTTAGGTTGGCGTTTGCCGCCCTTGGAGGGGCGGCAGGTCGGGGGCTGGGTGGGCGGGGGCCCCTTCCGGCCCCTGCTGGGTTCACACGTGTCCCGCCTTCAGGGCCTCGGCGATGGCCGAGGCCCAGGCGGCGATGGCTTCCCAATCCCGGTAGTCGCCGGTGGGCGCTTTGAGGGCGCCGATGAGCAACCTCTCCCCGAGGCTGAGCCTCTCCGGGTCCAGGGCTCCGTGGAAGAAGGCGATGTCGCGGGGACCGATGCGGTCAGCAAGGGGCTGCAGGGCTTCGGGGAAGCGCCACCCCTTCATCAGTTGGACTGGGTCGCCCTCCCCCGTGGGGCCGCTGGAGAAGAGCCAGACTGGCCGCTGGGCCAGGGCCTCTGCGTGGGCCTTGAGGAAGGCAGCGGCCTCTTTGCGCCACTGGCCGGCGTAGACGGCACTGCCAAGCACCACGGCCCCGTAGGGGGCGAGGTCCTGCACCTGCTCCACCGGGAGCACCTCGGCCTGGAGGCCTGCCTGCCGCAAGGTCTCGCCGATCTTCTCGGCGATCCCCGCCGTCGCTCCGTATTTGGTGGCGTAGGCCACCAGGACTTTGATGGACATTTGGGCCTCCTCTTCTCCTGTCCAGCCGTCCTTCTGTAAAGCCTGGACGATCTGCGCGTAGGGCAGGCTTGGGACCTCGCTCACAGGACGATTCCCCGCACCAGAGCCTCGTCATACATAAATGGCTTCCTACTCAACCCGGCCTTTGAGGAAGGGGTTCATCCGATCCCGATAGCGCACGATGTCTACCGGCCGTCCCAGCATCTCTTCCGGTTCTTGTTTGATAGCCACTAAGGTCAGAAGGTCTGGTTGGGCGATCTCCACGACTACGTCCACATCGCCTGACAAAGACGGTTCCCCCCTGGCCACGGAGCCGAAGACGCCCGGGCGGATGATGCCAAACTCATCCCGCCTGCGCTCTCGGAACCCGACCAGAAGCCGCAGGATTTGTCGCGATCCATGGCAGCCCCACCCCCCCGAAAAGCCTCTCGCTCTATGATAGCAGCGATCAGGCGTTTAGGCAACCTCCTGCCGTGGCGGGCCCAGGGCTTTTCATTGTTTTTACAAAGGTGCCAACAGGCAATGGAGGAGGCGCCCCGAGGGCATGGAGAAAGCCCGCCAGGCATCGGGGACGTACCGATACCCCAACCCACGGATCAGGTTCAAGGCCCCCATCCCGCAAGGCGGCCAGGGCAGGCCCTATCTTCCGCCCAGGGCCGCCCAGTACTTCCTGCCCCGGAGCCACATCCCCCGCAGGGACCCTTCTCCTTCCAGGGCCCCCAAGAGCAGCATCGCC
>DAOTYM010000488.1:0-2050 GCA_034434775.1 Anaerolineae bacterium
GCCCACGGGGTTGGGCGTGCCCGCCTCGCACAGGTCCGGCAGGAAGTCCGGGTGCTCCTCAAATTCGGAGCGGCTGCCGGTCCCTCCCTGCCTCAGGGGCCTCAGGTCCGAAGGGTCCACCCGCTCCCCGAGGACCAGCCCTCCCGTGCCCATCGGGCCCAGGAGGGCCTTGTGCCCTGTGAAACACAGGATGTCTACGGCATCGGCCTCCATATCTATGGGCACCGCGCCGGCTGTCTGCGCGGCATCCACAGCGAAGAGCACTCCGTGCCGCCGGGCGATCTCCCCCACCTCTCGGATGGGCAGGAGCGTCCCCACCACATTGGAAGCGTGCGTGAGGACGACCATCCGGGTGTGCGGCTGGAGGGCGCGTTCCACATCCCGGGGGTCCAGGAGCCCTTCCAGGGAACAGGGTACCACGGTGACCTCCACTCCCTGGCGCTCCAGGGCTCGCAGGGGGCGCATGACGGAGTTGTGCTCCATGCTGCTGGTGACCACGTGGTCGCCCGGCTGCAGGAGGCCGTGCAGCGCCAGGTTGAGGGCATCCGTCGCGTTCAGGCCGAAGGCGATCCGCAGGGGGTCCGGGGCGTGGAAGAGGTCCGCCAGCGCCTCCCGTGCCTCGTAGACGATCCGCCCGGCCTCCACGGAGAGGCGGTGCCCGGAACGCCCGGGGTTGGCCCCCACCCGGTCCAGGAAGGCAACCATGGCTTCCTTCACCTCTGTCGGCTTGGGCCAGGATGTGGCGGCGTTGTCCAGGTAGATGAGCCGTTGCTCCATCTCGCGCGCCCCTGAAAGCGTCCTCGGTCAAAACAAAATGTTATATTCACTATGAACCATTGGTATTATACACCGCGCTGGAGAGATGTCAACTTGCGCGGCAGGCGGCGGCATCCCGCTTTAAAAAAGAAACGGCAACTCCGGGGGATGCCATTGCACCACCTCACCCCCAGGAATTGCCGGCGATGATAGGATACGCTGGAGCGCCCCACCCCGTTCCTGCCCGACAAGGCCTGCGCAACGCCACTGCAGCGCAGGGCCTGGTGGCCCAAGCTCGGCTGAAGCGGGGCCTCAAAGCGCTCCTTTCCCCCTACGGCTGGCGCAGGTCATAGAGGGACGTGCCCGCCCGCCTGAGGGGGCGGTAAGCGCGGAGCGCCGCGGCATCCCGGACCGCCTCCTCCGTGGCCACCACCGGCCGTCCAGCGGCCAGGGCCTCTCGGACCAGCGCCCCCAGGTCCTCGGGGAGGGGCCCACCCTCCGGCTCCAGGTCCGGGTGGGTGTGCTGCACCGTCTCCCGGTACCAGCCGTAGGGCCAGAGGTTGGGCGTCACCACCGCCACATCCGGTCGCTCCCCCTCCCCGTAGCGGAAGTACCACAGGGCGAAGACCTGCCGGTCCCCCACCACGAGGACCAGGGCACGGGGCGGCGCTTCGGAAAGGACCTCCCGCCCGTACCGCCAGGCCTCCCCATCCCCCCGCAGGTCCATCCGGGGGAAGGCCCCCACCACCCCCAGCCCCACCGACGCCCCGAGGAGCGCCATCGCCCCCCAGTGGACAGCCCGCGCCACGGAGGGCTGCACCCCGTCCAGAAGGCCCTTCGCCGAGGCCGGCGCCAGGGCCGAGAGCCCCTGCACCGCCCACCAGGCGAAGGCGAAGTGGGCCGGCAGGAGGTAGACGTAGGAGTCGGTGGTGTCGTACCCCAGGGCGTAGGCGGTGTAGAGGGCGAAGGCCGAGCCTAGGAAGGCCAGCCTCCGCCAGCATCCCCGGCTCCCCTCGGCCCACAGGCCCATCCACCCCAGGGCCAGCCCAACCCACCCGAACTGCTCCCGCAGAAGGGCTGCCCAGGCCCCCAAGCGCGGCAGGAGGTAGGCCCCCGAGAGGCCGAAGACGAAGGGCCGGTACAACTCCCCCGAGACGAGCCAGCGGAACCCCGCCCAGGTCTGGGGGTTGCCCCAGTTCACCGGCGGCCAGGCCCGCGCCCGCAGGGGGAGGTAGAGGTAGACCAGGAGGCCCAGGAGGAGGCCTCCCGCCAAGGCCCCCAGGGCCCTCCCCCT
>DAOTYM010000489.1:0-2012 GCA_034434775.1 Anaerolineae bacterium
CGTCCAGGAGGTCTATGGCCGGGACCAGGGTGCCCGCGCCGTTGGAGATCATGGCCACCCGAGGCCCTCGGGCTTCGGGCTGCATGGCCAGGGCCTTGGCTGCCGCCAACAGTTCCTCCATGCTGTCCACTTCCAGAAGCCCGGCCTGGCGGAAGGCACCTCGGCAGACGGCGTGGCTCCCTCCGAAGAACCCGGTGTGGGAGATGGAGGCACGCGCCCCCTGCCGGGTGCGGGCGGCCTTGAAGATGACCACGGGCTTCCTCTGCGCCACCTGCCGCGCCGTCTGCAGGAACTTGCGGCCCTGGTCAAACCCCTCCACGTAGCAGGCGATGACCCTCGTGTCCGGGTCCTCCCCCAGGTAGGCCAGGAGGTCGGCCTCGTCCACATCCACCCGGTTGCCGTAACTGACGAACTTGCTCACCCCAAAGGTGGCCGCCTCCAGGAAGGCGCACCCCACCGTGCCCGATTGGGTGATCATGGCCACGTTCCCCGCCGGAGGGCGGACCATGCGTTCGTGCACCTGGAAGAAGGTGTCCAGGCGGGTCCGGCCGTCAAAGATGCCGATGCAGTTGGGACCGATGACCCGGATCCCCGCCTCGGCCGCCTTCGCCTTGATGCGCGCTTCCAGGTCCTGCCGTTCCCCGCCCAGTTCCTTGCCCCCGCCAGAGACGATGACCAGGTTGTGCACCCCCCGGGCCGCCATCTCCTCTAGAAGCTCTGGCACCCACTTCAGGTCCACGACGGCGACCACCAGGTCCACGTCGGCCGGGACCGAGGCCAGGTTGGGGTAGGCACGCAATCCCATGATCTCGCCCCGGGTCGGGTTGATGGGGTAGACCTGCCCCTGGTATTCGTGCTGGCTCAGGCTCTCCAGCACCGCATGGCCGATCTTCCCCGGCGTGGCCGACGCCCCGACCAGGGCCACCGCCCGGGCCTTGAAGAAGGTCTCCAGATGGGAGGGATTGGGCTCGGGGATCTCCAGAGGGCGCGCCTCGGGCCGGAGGAGCACCTTGGCGTCCAGGACTCGGTGTTCACTCCCCCACACGGCGATGGGGTTGAGGTCCACCGAGTCCAGGCGGTCGGCCAGGTCAAGGCCCAGGCGGCTTGCCCGCATCAGGAGGTCCACCAGGAGGGCCTCGGAGACGGGCGGCTGCCCCCGGTATCCCTCCAGGAGGGGACGTCCCCGGACCTCCCGTATCATGCTGCGGGCGTCGTCCTCGGTGATGGGCAGGACGCGGAAACTGACGTCCTCCAGCACTTCGGTGAAGATGCCGCCCAGGCCGAACATGATGACCGGGCCGAACTGGGCGTCGTTGTGCAGCCCGATGATGACCTCCACCCCCTGGCGGCACATCTCCTCCACACGGACCCCTTCCACGCGGGCCTGGGGTGCCTTCTCCTGCACCTTGGCCATCATGCGGGAGAACGCGGCCCTCACCGCCGCTTCGGACTCCAGGCCCAGCGCCACCCCACCCACGTCGGTCTTGTGCACGATGTCGGGGGAGACGACTTTCAGCACGACGGGAAAGCCGATCTCCACGGCCAGGCGGGCAGCCTCTTCTGCGGTCGTGGCCACCCCGCCCCGCGGGGTCTCAAAGCCGTAGTCGCGGATATCCACGTTCCCTATCTCCCTTCCAGTCCCTTGAAGCCACCGGCTCAAGGCCTCCGGCGGCTCCTGTACACTGGCGCTTCCCACGCGTTCCAGGCCACCTCCTCGTCCAGGGGGAAGAGGGGCCTGGGCACGCGCGTCCACTCCAGTGAACGCAGGTTGGAAGGGGCCAGGCCTGGTGCCTCCCCCAGCAGGAAGGCCTCGGCGATCCCCTTGTACCCTTCCCGGAAATCCACCACCGACTTGGCGATGAGGATCTTGGCTTCCTTGGGGTCCAGCCCTGCGCCCGAATAGAGGATCGGCGATGAGCCCGGGCCCAGGCGTTCCAGGACCACGATGTAGACGTTCCCCGCCTGGAGGACACCCACCCACCCCACGCTCGGAGGGATCTCCCGCTCCGGCG
>DAOTYM010000490.1:0-2215 GCA_034434775.1 Anaerolineae bacterium
AAGAAGACCGAAATGCCAGCCTCCAGCAGGCGACGGTAGGCCTGTGGATTGAGGACACCAGTCACTACGGCGTCAATTCCCAGGCCGGCTAAACGCTTGGCCACGGCCAAGCCCTGGCCCCCCGGCAGGTCGCGGGCCGAGTTGGGAAGGGCCTCAAAATCGCCCCCCTCATCCACGATCACGATCTGCTGGCACTTGCCAAAGTCCGGGTCCAGCCAGGCCCCCAGGCCAGCCCCTTTCGCGGTCACGGCAATGCGCATGTCTGCAGCCTCCTTCTCAAAAGGGGGCGGGGCAGGGGACCCCCTGCCCCGCCTTGCTGAGTCCTACTGGGCGCCGTTGCCCTGGATCAGCCGCTTGATGGCCTCCACAGCCTGGTCAGTGGTCATATTGCGGATGTCCACCCCCGATAGCCTCTCGGCATCAAACCCCGCGGCTTGGAAGGCATCGCGGTACATCTTCCACTGCATATCGGGATCGCAGCCGGCCACGTACAGGTGGTCTGTGGAGCCTCCTTCCAAGAGGGTGGAAAGGAAGGCATCGCCATCCCGGGCGCACAACTGGGGATGGATAGCCACATAGTCCACCAGTTTGGCCCGGCGAATGGCATTGCCCACTTCAAAGATGTTCATCTCTTGGAACGAAGGGCATGTGCCCTGGCACACACACAGAAGCAACCCTTTCTTGCCCATGTTGGACCTCCTATGCCTCATCGCCAAAGTAGGTGATCGCCTCTTCGGGGCAGACCTTGGAGCATCCCCGGCAGAACTCCACGCAGTTGTCCGGTTTCGCTACTTGCGGCGTGGAGCCATCCAGTTGGACGAACACCTCGTGCGGACAGAATTCCACACAGGTCCCGCAAGCGATGCAGAGGTCCTCATGGATGATCGGATACCAGTTTTTCGCCATGGTTGAGAGTTTTCCTCCATCGTTGTGGTGTGAAGCAATTGCTGCGTTCCGGGATGATGAACCCAACGAGGAAAACCCTTTATGGCGGCCGGACCCGGCAGTAACACCCTGTGCCCCTGCAAGCGGCGCACCGAAAGGCGAGCGCCCTCCGGCGGCAGGGGGCTTTCCGGACTCCCCTGCACATACGGCAGTCCTCCTCCACCTGATGGGGTGAGGGAGGCTTCGCCTCTCTCACCCCACCAGGGTCCTCACCAGATGTGGATGCCGAAGTAGGCGGTGATGAACTTGAGCGACACGTACAGGAAGTAGAGGCCGAAGATCAACTTCAGGGTGTAGGGCTTGAAGCGTTTGATGATCGCGGCCCCCACTTGTGCGCCGATGATGGTGCCACCGCCCAGAAGGCCCCCAGCCGCCAGAGCGACGAACCCCTGGGCAACCTTGATCAGGCCGCCCACCAGGGCCAGGGGGACCATCACCGCCAGCGACGTCCCCATGGTGATGTAGACCGGGGCGCCGAACAGGTAGATCATCCCCGGCACCAGGGCATAGCCCCCTCCCAGGCCAGCGACGCCCGTGGCGATCCCCACCACGAAGCCGAAGGCGGCCATCCCCCAGCCAGAGCCAGGGATGGTCTGGCCTTCCCCTTTGGCTGGCCCCTTGCCCAGCGCTCCTTCCACGCCTTCCCAGATCATGCGGATGGCTGGCCACAGGAAGATGAGGCCCAGGATGAGCCCCAGGAGCGCTGAATGGGGTGCCACCAGGGTGAAGAGCCACGACCCCAGCAGGACGCCCAAGACGCCTCCGCCGCCCAGCCAGAGGGCAGCCCGCACATCCAGGTTGCGCCGCAGGAGGTGCCCCCAGGCCCCAGAAAGGGCCGTGAAGATGACGGCGAAGAGGGTGGTCCCCACGGCCAGGGGGGCCGGGAAGCCCATCCAGAAGTGGATGATGGGCAGCATCACGCTGCACCCACCGGTCCCGATGAGGCCGCCGAGCAGTCCCGCAGCGAAGCCCACGATGAGGAGCAGGACCCACTGCCCAGCGGTGAGGGGCTTGCCGGCGACCCCAGCCTGTCCCGAAGCCGCGGCCCAGATGACCACGGCGGCGATGATGAGCAAGAGGATCAGCGTAGGCGTCTGATTCCGGATCCACGTGCTTGCACGCGCGGCCATGTCGCAACCTCCTTACGTGGTTGAGGGGCTCTGGCCCCTCTGCATCGGCTCAAGCGCACTGCATTCCGTCGCCTGCAAGCGCGGGACGCGGCGGAGGCCGCTTGATCCCAGGTCCTCGGCCTCCCTGGCACGGGCAGAGT
>DAOTYM010000491.1:0-18234 GCA_034434775.1 Anaerolineae bacterium
GGCCTCTGCCGCCAGGTCCCGCTCCCGGACCAGGCGGTTGTACTCCGTGGCTCGCGCGGCCTGCAGGTTCTGCCGCGCCAGGACCTGCTCCTCCAGTTTCTGGGTGACGGCGCCGACCGCCTCCCGCTCCTCTTCCAACAGGCGGAGGACGGCCTGGGGGTCGCTGAGGGGCAGGGTCCGGGTCACCAACTCCCGGGCGGCCAGCACGGGCGTCTGGGCCAGTTGCCAGGGGAAAGCCGCGGGCGAGCCACCCTCGGCCAGGATGCGGCGGCTCTCCTCTATCAGCAGGTCCAGGTTGGCCAGCGCCGTCCGGTGGGCGGCCAGTTGGTCCGAGAGGAAGTCCAGTTCCCGCTCGTCCGTGGAGTAGCCCACCAGCCCCTCAAACCCCTTGCGGAGGAGTTCCTGGCCCGTCTGGCCCTGGAAGGCCTGCAGGGCGGCTTCGGCCTCCCCCAGGCGCGCCTCCGCTGCCTTCATGCTGGCCTCAAAGAGGGTCAGTTCTTCGTCTCCCCCATAGAGGAGGCGCGCCCGGGCCACCACTTCCTTGGCGAGGGCGTTGGCCAGTTGCCGGGCGCGCTCCGGGTCCGTCCAGGTGACCGTCAGGTAGAACATGCCAGCGGGACCCGCCTTCGTCTCCACCTGGGCGGCCAGTTCGCTGGGCTCTACTTCCTGGCCTGGCGGGAGCGGGACCTGGGCCAGCGCCCCCGCGAGGACATCCCGGGTCTTGACCAGGGCCATGACCTCGCCCTGCCAGTCCCGGCGGGTGTCCACGATGGGCAGGATGTCCGAGTCAAACCGCCACTCGTAGCGGGGTGCTGTGACGAGCAGGGATGCTGTGGCCCGGTAGTGGGCCGGCTGCAGGGCCCACAGCAGGATGGCAGCGAGCAGGGCCAGGACGACGCCCGCCACCACCAGCGGCCACCTTCGCACGATAGCAGCCAGGTACTCCCAGAGGTTCAGTTCTTCTTCCATCCACACACTCCTTGACCGGGCGTGCCTCACTTCCCCTTGGGCCGCTTGCGGGCCGGCTTGGGAGCCTCCGGAGAGGCTGCCGGCCCACCCCAGTTCCTGAAGGCCGGCAGGTAGAGCCGGGAGCGCACCGGAAGCACCTCTAGGTGGGCCAGGAGGATGAAATCTCCAGGCAGGCGCTGTCCGCCCCCATCGTAGCAGGGGAGGCGGACCAGGTCCTCCGGCGCGTACATCCCCACGGCCACCTGGTAGCGGCCGGGGGCAACACCCGTGAGGTCCAGCGTGCGCACCTCGGTGATGGTCTCGCCCGCTTCCCAGAGGCCGGTGGGGTACTCGCCGCCCCGAGGGGGGCTATCGGCCCCGGCCACCCAGCGGCCCTCTTCGTCCAGCAGGTGCAGGAAGACCGTGTAATCCCGGCCAACGGGGCCCAGGGCGCTCCAGGTGAGGTCCACCTCCAGGGGAGGCCAGCCCAGGGTCCGCTCGGGGTGGACGCGGGCCTCCACGAGGGCCACGCTCTCGCCCAGGCGGGCCAGCCAGGTGGCAGGTGGAACCGCGGCCTGGGAAGCGGGCGCGGCGATCTTGAAGCGCCCCAGGATGGCCGCGTCGCCCAGGGGCTGGCCGGCCGCGTCGGAGACGGGGAGGTGGGCCTGGGTCCCGTCGTCCAGGAAGAAGGCCACACTGACCCGGCCCAGGCAGGGCGCTGGCCGCCCCTCCTCCAGGCGCACCCAGTAGGTCTCCCGGAAGAGGGTTCCCGGCTGCCAGACGGTGGTGGCGTAGTTGCCCCAGCCGGGGTAGAGGTTCCGCGCCCCGTACGACTCCAGGCCGCACCCCAGGACGTGGACACCCAGGGTGTAGTTCTGTGCGCTGCGCGCCAGGACGCGCCAGTAGAGGGTCACGGCCAGGGCCTTGCCCGGCGCGGTCCTCTCGGGCCAGGTCTCGTAGGCCAGGAGTTCCGCCACCTCCCCGAAGCGGAGGCCGGCCCGCTCCGCCCGCGGGGGGATCTGGGCCTCGGTCAGGGGAGCCGGGGGGCGGTAGGCCGGGGCGATCCAGAGCCAGGGGGTGGCCGCGCCCAGCGCGAGGAAGAGGCTCCCCAACACGCCGAAGGCGGCGCGCTGGCCCAGCCGCGGCCAGGGAGCCACCCACCCCGCGGCCAGGAGGAGGCTCACTGCGGGCAGGGCCGGCAGGATGTACCGCCCCCGCAGGAGGGTGCTCCCCCGGAGGACCTCCCGGAAGGCCGGCAGGGCGACGGTGCTGCACACGCCCAGGAAGAGGAGGGCCACCCCCCACCGCTGGACCGGCGTCGCCCGCCACAGGAGCCACACCAGGAGCCCCAGGAGGCCCAGGGCTGAGGCACCAGCCATGAGGGCGTAGAACCACGGATCCGCCCCCACGTTGCCCCAGCCGAAGGAGCCCCAGAAGGTGTTGAAGGCGTAGCGCAGGGCGTTGGGCAGGAGGTCCCAGTGCACGCGGGTCAGGAAGGTGTGCGGTTGCTCCAGCCGGCGCAGGAGGATCTGGAAGGAGCCGGGGTCACGGGTGAGGAGGCGTCCGTAGGCCGTCAGGCTATAGCGGAACCACCACCCGGCCACGAGGAAGGCTGCCCCCAACGTCCCCAGGCCCAGCCCCCAGGCCCGCCGGGGGTGGCCGGCCCGGTGCATCCGCACCAGGGAGGCGACCCAGGCCACGGCCGCCAGGGGGAGGAGGGCCAGGCTGTTGTACTTGGTGATGAGGGCGAGGCCCAGGCACGCCCCGAGCAGGACGAGCGTGCGCCAGGAGGCCGGGCCCAGGGTGGCCCGCACAGCCAGGTAGAGGACCCAGGCGGCCAGGACCGTCACCAGGATGTCGTTGGTGACCACGGAGCCGATGAAGAGGTACTGAGGGCTGAAGGCCTGCACCGCCAGGGCTGCAAGGGCCACGCCCGGCTGCCGTGGGAAGAGCTGCCGCCCCAGGAGGTAGGTCGGCCAGAGGCCCACCGCGCTCAGGAGGACGGACACCAGGCGGGCCAGGTGCAGGGCCAGAACGGTCCCCCGGTAGGGGAAGCCCTCCTGCTCTGGGTCGTGCACGGCAAAGTTCACGCCGCTCTCCCCGGTCCCCAGGTCGGCGTAGGGGTTGGGGGTCGGCTCCAGGCCGTCGCGGGGGGCGGCCAGGGCCACGGCCGGGGCGGCCAGGGCGTAGTACAGGGGAGGCTGCGTCGCCTCATCGTAGAGGTAGACGTGGGTGAGGCGCTCCCCAGGCGAGGGAAGCCGCCAGTGGCGGGCCAGGTGCTCTACGTACTTGTAGTGGGCCCACTCATCGTGGGCTTCCCAGGGGGGCACCACCACGCTGTAGCACACGCCCAGGAAGACGTGGGCGATGACGAGGGCCCAGGCAACCCCCTGGGGCGAAACCCGACCACGCCAGAGACGCAACGCTTCCTCCCGGCACGCAGGATGGCTCCCATGCAGATTGGACCGCGGCCAGGCGAGGGGCCAGGCATCCCGCCCCTCGCCTGGCCGCGCATGTCCCTTATACCACAAAGGCAGGGGCCCAGCAAGTGGGGCTGTACCCCCCTTGACGGAATCCGGAAAGTGCGGTATCATTTTCTCAGGGAATTAACTAAGACGCGCCAGAGCCGATGCGGGAGGATTGCCGCGCGTTCGGGAGGACCTGATGGAACGTCCCAACAGCCTCAGTGCCGTGTTGCACGAGATCCGCCTGGCCGGCCCCATCGCCCGGATTGACCTCGCCCGCCGGCTGGGGCTGAGCAGCGCCGCCATCACCAAACTGACGGCGCGCCTCCTGGCCGCCAACCTCATCCAGGAAGTCGGCCATGCCCCATCCGCCGCCGGCCGCCGCCCCATCCTCCTGGCCCTGAACGGCGAAGCCTTCTTCGTGATAGGGCTGGACCTCAGTTGGCAGGGCCTGCGGGGAGCCATCGTCAGCCTGGATGGCCGCGTCCTCACGGACCGGAAGGAGACCCGCAACCTCTTTGAGGAGGAGGACGACCGAGAGATCGTGGGCACCCTGGCCTCCCACGTGGAGGCCCTGGTGAGGGAGTCCGGGGTGGACCGCGGACGGCTGCTCGGGGTGGGGCTCGTCGCCCCGGGCGCGGTCAGTTGGCACCAGGGGCGGATGGTAGCGCCCACTCCCCCCACCATGAGCCTCACCAGGAGCATCCGCAGGCGCCCCCCTTTTGACTGGTCGCACATCCCCCTGGCCGAGGAACTTCAGGCGCGCACGGGCCTCCCCACCTTCGTGGACAACAACGCCAATGCCGCCGCCGTGGCCGAGACCTGGTTCGGCCAGCACCGGGGCGCGAAGAACCTGGCCTACGTGGCCGTGGGGGGAGGCATCGGCGCGGGCCTCATCATCAACGGCGAACCGTACCGCGGCGACCGCGGCGTCGTGGCAGAGATCGGACACACCACCGTCCAGGTGGACGGCCCTCCCTGCCGCTGCGGCAACGTGGGCTGCCTGGAACTCTTCGCCTCCACCGTGGCGCTCCTGGACGAGGCGCGGCGCTTGATCACGGAGGGGAAGGCCGAGGCCCTAGGCGACCTCGCGGCGTGGAAGGGGAACCTGGACCAGTTGACCGTGGAAGCGGTCTACCGATGTGCCTACCAGGGGAACCCGGCCTGCGGGGAACTCGTGGAACGGCAGGTGGCCTACCTGGGGGCTGGCCTTGTCAACCTGGTCAACATGCTGGGGTGCAGCCTGGTGGTCCTCGGCTCCCGGGAGATCAGTTTCCCCATGTTGGAATGGCTGTGCGAGAAGGTCACGGCCCTCGTCCGGGAACGGGCCTACGCGGCGGCGGCCCGCTATGTGGAAGTCTGCCCCAGCCGCCTGGGGGCCGATGCCTTCATCCTGGGGGCGGCCACCCTGGTCCTGCACCCCTTCTTTGATGCGCCGGAACGAGTGATGGGCCGGGCAGCCTAGGGCAGGGCGCCGGCACCATCCTCCAGACCGGGAGATGCTGGTCCCCTGGCCTCCTCCGCCTCTGCCTCACCGCGTAGGTGGCTGCTCAAAGGCGGCCAAGATCCCGCGCGGGGGAAAGGCGATGGCCCCCCGCTTGCAGACCCTTGCACAGGCCTCGCACCCCACCACGCAGTGGAACGGCTCCACCACCACGACCTTGCCCGAGCCCTCCTCGCGCGCGAAGACGCCGTATGAGCAGAAGGTCAGGCAGTCGCCGCAGCCATCGCAGCGGTCGGCGTACACGGTGGGGTACCAGGGGACCTCCTCGCGGGGGCGGCCGCGCCAGGTCCGCGGGGCCTGGGACCGGGCGTTCCTCTTCCTGGCCCGTCCGGCGCTTCCAGTAGCGGCGGTACTCCCGCAGGAGGGCTTCGGCGAACTCCTCCTCGTGGCCTGGGGCGATGTAGTTGTGCACAGCCGCCCGGCGGACCAGGTCCGGCCCCAGGGATGGCTCCGGGGCCACGCCCGCGGCGAACAGGTCCCCGAAGAGTTCCTCCAGGCCAACCAGGCCGGTGGGGAAGCCACCCACCATCACCCGACGGTAACTGAGCCGATCTTGAGGAGACACGGTTCCCACCCTCTCTCTTCGCAAAGGCCCCTACCGCCCCAGAGGCCGCTTCTGCGGGATGCCCGGCCGGCGGGGGTAGGGGGCCGGGGTGGCCGACCGCTTCTCCACCAGGACGATCCGCCGCGGCTCCACCACGCCAGGCAGTTCGTAGGAGAGGATGCGGACCACGTCTCCCCCGAGGATGTGGAGGGCCTTCTCTGCCTCCCAGACTTCCTGTTCGGCCCGGCTCCCTTTGTGGGCCGCCAGCAGCCCTCCCCGCCGCAGGAGCGGCAGGGCATATTCGGCCAGGACCCGCAGGTCAGCCACAGCGCGGGCCACCACCAGGTCGTACTGCTCCCGGTGGAGGGGGTCCCTCCCTACCTCCTCGGCCCGGGCCTGCTCCACCCGCACGTCGTCCAACGCCAACACGCCCACCAGATGGCGCAGGAACTGGGCCTTCTTGCCCACCGACTCCACCAAGACCATCCCCCACGCCGGGCAGACCACCTTGAGGGGCACGCCGGGAAACCCGGCCCCGCTGCCGATGTCGGCACAGAGGAGGCGCCGGCCCGGGGGCCAGTGGGGCGGCCGCGCTGCCCTTTCGCCACCGGGCAGCCACCCCACCTCCCGCAGCGCCACCAGGGGCAGGAGGGAGTCCAAGAAGTGGCGCACCTGGGCAGTCTCGTAGTCCGTCACGGTGGTCAGGTTGAACCGCTTGTTCCACGCCACCAACTCCTGCCAGTGGCGGTGGAACGCCCGGACCTGCTCCTCCGTGAGGACGAGGCCCAGGTCCCGGGCCGCGGCCCGCAAGGTGGGCATCCCCTCTGCGGCCAGTCCCTTCTTCGGGGGCGGCGGGGGCATCTCCTCAGACCTCAAACGCCTCTCCTCTGACGGGCACGTGCACCGATCCCACGGGCATCGCCGCCAGGGCCTGGGCCAGGGCTTGCGCGTTCTCCTCGTCGCCGTGGACCACGAAGGCGCGCTCCAACCGTCCCCCGTGGTCCAGGAGGCTCTGGATGTACTCCAGGAGTTCCTCGCGGTCCGCGTGGGCGCTGTAGCCATCAATGGATTCTACCTCGGCCCGGACCGTGTGCTGCTCGCCGAAGATCTTGACCTCCTTGTGCCCATCCACGAGGTAGCGGCCCAGGGTGTTCTCCGCCTGGAACCCGACGAAGAGGACCGTGTTGCGGGGGTCCTCAATGGTGTGCTTCAGGTGGTGCAGGACGCGCCCGGCCTCGCACATCCCGGAGGCGCTGATGATCACCGCCGGCTCCTGGAGCGTGTTCAGCCGCTTGGAAGCTTCCACGTCCCGCACGTAGGTAAGGCGGCTGAAGCCGAAGGGGTCCCGATGCCCATCCACCCACATGAAATGCGCGATCTCCTCATCGTAGCACTCGGGGTGCAGGCGGAAGATCTCCGTGACGTTGGTGGCCAGGGGGCTATCTACGTAGATGGATAGGGGTGGGATGGCGCGGGCCTCGGTGAGGCGGTGGAGGGCGTAGACGACCTCCTGGGTGCGGCCCACGGCGAAGGCCGGGATGACGACCTTGCCCCCGCGGCGGTAGGTGCGCTGGATGACCTCCCGCAGGCGGGCCTCGGCCTCTTCGGGAGTCCCGTGGTCGCGGTTGCCGTAGGTGCTCTCGGTGATGAGGAGGTCCACCTCGGGGACCACCTGCGGGTCCCGCAGGATGGGCAGGTTCTTGCGCCCCAGGTCGCCGGTGAAGAGGAGCCGGGTATAGCGCCCGCCTTCCTCTATGTCCAGCACGGTGAGGGCCGAGCCAAGGATGTGCCCGGCATCGTAGAAGGTGAGGTGCACGCCAGGGGCGATCTCCACGGGCCGGTGGTAGGCCACGGCGACGAAGTGGTGCAGGCTGGCCACCGCGTCGCCCAGGTCGTAGAGGGGTTCCACGGGAGGTTCGCCCCTGCGGGCCCTCTTCTTGTTCACGTAGGCCGCGTCGGCCGCCTGGATGTGGGCAGAGTCCCGCAGCATAGCACCGCACAGGTCGTAGGTGGCTGGCGTGGCGTAGATGGGGCCTTGGTACCCCTGTTTGACCAGGGAAGGGATGTTCCCCGAATGGTCTATGTGGGCGTGGGAGAGGACCAGGGCGTCCACCGAGCGGACGTCAAAGGGGAACTCGCGGTTGCGCTGGAAGGCTTCCTGGCGCTTCCCCTGGAAGAGGCCGCAATCCAGCAGGATGCGGCGTCCACGCACCTCCAGGAGGTGCATGGAGCCGGTCACAGTGCGGGCCGCTCCCCAGAACTGCAGGTGCAACGGTTCACCCCCTCCCCGTCCCGGGCCCTCGGCACAAACAAAGCCCCCCGCATGGGCCCATGCGGGGGGCCTTCCTGCTCCTGTGCTAGGGCTGGCAGGCGCGCCTGGGCTGCGGCCTGCCGCCTTCCTGGGGCATCGCCCCCCGAGCGCGGGGAACGCTCACCTTTCGTCGCACTTCCGGGCGATGCGCACGGCTGTCTCGTAGAGGTCTTCCCTGCTCACCAGGGTGACGAAACTGGCCGCCTCCCCCAGGAGTTCGCGGGCCTTGGCGTGCCCTTCCTTGGGCGCGATGACCAGGACGGGGATGTTGTGCCTCCGGCAGGCGAACAGGAGGTCGGCCGGCTTCAACGTGGATTCGGGGGTGGGGAGCAGTTTGTGGAGGTACCCAACCACCAGGCAGACATTGTCCTGGGGGCCGATGTGGGCGATGTACTTGCCGTGCCCGTCCCATCCGTTCCCCAAGGGCAGGGTGGAAAAACCGTCTAACGAGACCTGGGTGAGGAAGATGGACGGAGTCCCTTCCAGATAGCCGATCACTGCCATATCCGATGCCTCCTCCGTATGAGTTCTGGGGGCGCGGCAGGTCGCACCCTGCACCGCACCGGGCCTTCCCTGGCTGGCCAGCCAGGGAAGAGCACGCAAGGCCTTCCCCATGTGGGGCAATCTTAGCACAAACCGGCCGCCCTGTCAACGCCGAGGCGAAGTGGGCCAAGACATCGTTCCCAGGTTGCTCAGGCGCAAAGATACAGACCTCACTCCATCCCCCCATCCCTTTTCCCCTCTCCACCTGCGGGGGTCAGGAGGAAAGGGTGAGGTCCGTAGGCGGCGCGAGTGGCTTACCGGGACGCCGTCAGGGACGAGAGGGCCACTTCCGCCCCGAAGAGGAGCACACCGAAGGCCAGGTCCACGGCCAGGGCCAGGTTGAAGGCGGCAGCCAGGTGGGCCAGCGCCCCCGCCAAGGCCTCCCATGCGGAGGCAGGCACTGCGGGCAGCCGGCCCCCCAAGAGCCAGTAGGCTCCGGCAAGCAGGGCGGCGTACAGGAGCAGCGGCCGCCACGCCTGGCGGTCCGCCGGGCTGGGGAGCATGGCATTGGCCACGGCGAAGGTCAGGTAGGCCCACAGCCCCACATCGCGGGTCCCAGCCGCGGCCCGGGCCGCAGCCCAGAGAGCCCCCACATCGCCTCGGGCCAGGGCTTCCAGGAAGGTCTCCAGGCCGAAGGCGTGCCGCCCCACGAGGAGGAGGACCACGGACCCGGCCACCAGGGGGGCGACGCCCACCAGGCTGCCCCGCAGGGGGTCTGCCTGCTGGACCTGCACGGAGCCCAGCCGCAGCCCGTCCTTCTCCGCCTTGGGCCACAGTTCCAGACGCCCAACCCGCAGCCCCAAGAGGCGTGCCGAGGCCCAGTGGCTGGCCTCGTGCAGGACCACGCCGGGCAGGAGCACGGCGAAGTGCACGAAGTCCGCCACCGCCTCATCGCCGGAGAGGAGGTAGGAGAAGTTCCACAGGTGCCTGTCAAACCAGCGGTTGGCGAGGATGAGGAGCCCGAGGCTCACCAGCAACCACAGCACCCCCAGCCAGGCCGGCTCCATCTGCACCCCCTCCGCCGCCTTCTGCCCCCGGCGGTGCTCAGGGGCGGGCCAGGAAGGCGGCCCGGTCCCCCAGGCCCAGCCTCGCCGCCAGCGCCTGGAGGGCCTCCCGGTGCGGCCGCGGCAGAGGGATGCCCAGCCGCCGGTTCTCCTCCTCCGCCTCCAGTTCTTTCTCCCCGGCCACGTAGATGCGGTCCACGCCGCGGGCACGGGGCAGCCCCCGCAGTTGCCGGATGAGGCGGTCCATCTCCGCCTTGAATTCGTCCACAGGCCGGAAGAGGTCCACCCGCATGGCGGCGAAGAAGTGGCCGATGTTGTGGGGGCCCGTGCGGCCCGGCGCGAGCCACTTGGGGATGCTCACGCCGAAGAGGGCCCCCGTGAGGGGCCCGCAGAGGATGTCCACCAGGGTGGCCAGGCCGTATCCCTTGTACCCGGCGGTCTCGGCCAGGCCGCCCAGGGGCAGGATGCTCCCGCCTTCCTCAAGGATGGCGCGGCCGTCGGTGGTGGGCTGGCCGAAGCGGTCCAGGCCCCATCCCAAGGGGATCTCCAGGCCCTGCTTCACCCGCGTGGCGATCTTCCCCTGGGCGACGACGCTGGTGGCCATGTCCAGCACGAAGGGGCGCTCCTGGCCTGCCGGGACGGCCACGGCGATGGGGTTCGTCCCCAGGGCCTTGCGGGCAGCCCCCGTGGGGGCGACGTTCGCCGCGGCGTTGGTCATGGAGAGGCCGATCATGTCGTAGCGCAGGGCCATCATGGCATAGTACCCGGCGATGCCGTAGTGGTTGCTGTGGTGCACGCCCACGGCCGCCATGCCGCTCGCCCGCGCCTTCTCCAGGCAGACCTCCATCGCCCGGATACCCACCACGGGCCCCAGGCCATTCCCCCCGTGGATGAGGGCCGAAGTCGGGGTCTCCCGCTCCACCCGGATGTCCGGGTCTGGCTCCACCAACCCCCGTTCCAGCGCCTCCACGTAGAAGGGAAGCCGGTACACGCCGTGGGAGTGGATGCCCCGCAGGTCGGCTGTGGCCAGGACCTCGGCCGTCTGGCGCGCGCCCTCGGTGGAGACGCCCACCGCCTCCAGGATGGCCGTGGCCAGGTCCCACAGGGCTTCGTAGGGGACCCGTGGCTCCGGCCAGGATGCTGGGAAAGAGGGAACGCCCATGCTGACCTCGCTCATTTCACGAACCTGTACATGAGGATGTCGTCCACGTACGCGCCGGGGCCTCGCCGCACCTCCCGCGGCCGGCGGCCTTCCTCCTGAAAGCCGAACCGCCGGTAGAGGGCGATGGCTCGGTCGTTGTCCGCCAGGACCGCCAGGGAGACCTTCTCTATGTGGGGGTGGGCGGCGGCCCAGTCCAGGGCACAGCCCATGAGGGCCGTGCCCACACCCCGGCCTCGCCACCCCTCGGCCACGGCGATGTGCAGGGTGGCCCGGTGCCGCAGCCGCTGGCGAGCCCCGCATTCCAGCCCCAGGAGGCCCACCACCTGGCCCTCCACCTCGGCCACCAGGAGGAGGCGGTCCGGGTCCTCCGTGTGGCGGGCGATCCAGGCCTGCTCGTCCTCCTCGTCAATGCAAAACTCGTCCGGGGTGGTGATGGAGTAGAAGCCTTCCCGCACCACGGCCCGGGCAACCTCCAGGCAGCCAGCCGCGTCCTCCTGGGACGCGGTGCGCACCAGGAAAGGGAGGCCATCCTTCGTCCAGAAGTGCCGCGGCGCCAGGTAGCCCATGGGCGCTCCTTAATGGAGGGGGCGGGCGGCCGCTGCCAGAACCCCGGCCCCGCAGCCGCCCGCCCAGGAGGCGCGTCCCCGTCAGACCTTGCCGTAGTGCTCCTCGTAGAAGGCCCGCACCGCCTCCGGCGAGGGGAGCTGGATCCGCTTCCACACCTCAATGACCGGCCGCAGTTCTTCCTCGCCCTGCTGGCCAGCGAAGAGGTCCCGCAGGAACTGGGTCCGCTCCTCAATGTCCCGTCGGGCGAAGTCCAGGATCTCCTCGGGCGTGTAGAAGCGCAAGGGGTTGAAGCGCCAGGCGAAGTTCTTCATCCCGTGCACCTCTTCCAGTTCCTTCGGGTCGGGGATGAGGTAGCCGTAGATGGGGTGGCGGAGCCAGTGGCTGATCTTGCGGTGCTCCACCAGGTCCAGGAGGCGCTTGGAGTCCTCCACGGTGATCTTCTCGCCCTGGCCCTGGTACTGGACGTTCCCGTGCTCATCCCGCAGCACCTCGCCCGTGGCTGGGTCGCGCTTAGGGACCGGGTTGCCGTCCTTGTCCCGGAGGACCTTCAGGTCGCCGTTGAGGTCAAACTGGCCCACGTAGCCCGAGTTGCAGATGAAGAAGACCAGTTTGCCATCCAGGTCCAGGCCCAGGTCGGAGTAGACCTTCAGTTTGAGGAGGGCCTGCTGCGCCTGCTCCCGGGCCATGAAGTCGGTGGCGGCGTAGGAGCGGACGCGGGTCCCCACCTTCTGGTCGGCCAGGGCGGAGGTGATGATGCTCTCGCAAGCCGAGTCCAGGGCCACGGCCATGGCCGGGTCCACCACGCGGAAGATGGGCTCCACCACGTCAAAGCGCTTGAAGGAGAGCCCCTCCGAGCGGAGCCACTTGGGCTTGCCCGAGCCCCAGTTGGGGTTCAGTTCGCTGAACTGGAAGATGAAGCGGCCGTTGGTCGTGCCGCTCTTCTCGTAGCGGGTGCACTGGAGGGAGCCGACCTTCTGCCCGGGGATGGGCCGCGGCACCTTGACGCGGTAGCCGGCGATCTCCTCCACCCGGTACTCCACCCCCTCGCAGTCAATGTTCATCGCCAGGACCACGGGCCGGCGGCCGTGCTCGTCCACCTGGCGGGACTTCATCAGGCCCGGCCACTCGGGGCTCTGAGGGGTGAGCCCTTCGGACTTGGCGAAACTGGCCGCTTCCAGGCCGATGAGTTCCACCTTTTCCACACGCCCTTGGGCGTCGTAGACCGGGCGGCCCAGACAGGCATCGTCCTGCTCCAGTTCCGGCCCCACCGAGAGGGTGGTCTTGCCCGTGCCCGACAGGCCCTTGAGGATGCGGTCGGAGGTGCACCCAGCGTGGTAAGAGATGAAGCCGTCGGATTCGCCCCGGTTCCAGACCAGGGTGAGGTTGGGCTTCTTGAAGGCCGCGCCGAAGTAGTCAAACCCCACGCTCATCACGCGGCGCACATCCCGGTCCATCTCCGTCAGGTCGTAGAGGGTGATGGGCTGGTCCGGGTCGTAGTCGGGCCAGAAGGAATGGATCTCCGCCACCACGTCGTCTGGCAGCCGCTCCTCCACGATGTAGTTCCAGCAGGAGATCTTCACCGTGGGGTCGGGCGGGAAGACCATCAACTTGCCCATCCAGGCGATGTAGGCGGCGTGGGGGTTCTGCACGCTGATCACGACCCGCAGGCCGACCCGGTAGCCCCTCTCGCCCTGGACGCCGTCCAGGACGATGACCTTGGCGCTCTTGAGGTACTCCTTCACCACGGCGTAGAAGCGGCGGCCCACCTCCACGCCCGGGGTGAAGGGGGCCTGCTTCTTGCCCAGGCGGTACCCTTCCGGCACCATGTGGAAGGCCCGGCTGGGCATCCGCCCTGCCTGGTGGCAGGCGAAGAGGTACTGCCCGTCGGCCGTCAGCACGTAGTAGGGCTTCAGGAACTCCGCGTAGAACGCATCGTCAGGGTTGCGGATCACCTTATCCGCGTCCAGCGCCAGATCTTCTTCTATGAAGACCTTTCCGTGAGCCATGAGATATCCTCCAGAACAAGATTGTCTTGCGGACCTGGCTCCGCTCGACTTCTCTTTCACACCCAGTGTACCACCAAAGGGACCGGGGCCCAACTCGCGCCCCCTACTCGGGCGGGAAGATCTTGCCCGGGTTCAGGATGTTCAGGGGGTCCAGGGCTGCCTTGATGCGCTTCATGACGTCCACGGCCACGGGCCCCAGGTCGTCCATCAGGAAGGGGCGCTTGAGGACCCCCACGCCGTGCTCGCCGGAGAGGGTGCCCCCCAGTTCCAGGGCGGTGGCGAAGATCTCCCGCGTCGCTGCTTCCACCCGCTCCCACTCCTCGGGGTCGCGCTTGTCAAAGAGGATGTTGGGGTGCAGGTTGCCATCGCCGGCGTGGCCGAAGACGGCGATGGGCAGGTTGTACTTGCGGGAAATGGCCCGGATGCGCCGGATGGCCTCCGGGATGGCGCTGCGGGGCACGGAGATGTCCTCCCCCAGTTTGTTAGGGCGCATGCGGGCCAGCGACGGCGAGACGGACCGCCGCGCCCGCCACAGGTCGGCCCGTTCGGCCTCGTTCTGGGCCACGCGCACCTCCGACGCGCCGCTCTCCCGGCAGATGCGGGCGATGGCCTCAATCTCCCGCTCCACCACGCCCGCGTCGTTCCCGTCCGTCTCCAGGATGAGGATGGCCTCCGCCTCCACCGGCAGCCCCATCTGCATGCAGGCCTCAATGGTGCGGATGGTGGTCTGGTCCATCAGTTCCAGGGTGGCGGGCACGATGCCGCTCAGCAGGATGCGGTTGACAGTGACGCTGGCATCCTCCAGGCGGGGGAAGACGGCGGTGGCGGTCCGCACCGCCGAAGGCTTGGCGAGGAGGCGCAGGGTGAGTTCGGTGATGACCCCCAAGGTCCCCTCGGAGCCGATGAACAGTTGCGTCAGGTTGTAGCCGGTGACGTTCTTGATGGCCTTGCCGCCGCACCGCAGGACGCGGCCGTCGGCCAGGACCACCTGCATCCCCAGGACGTAGTCGGCGGTGACGCCGTACTTGAGGCAGCGGGGGCCGCCGGCGTTGCAAGCGGCGTTGCCCCCCAGCGTGCTGTGGCGAATGCTGGAGGGGTCCGGCGGGTAGAAGAGGCCCCGGGCCTCCACCTCGGCCTGGAAATCGGCCGTCACCACGCCGGCCTCGGCCACCGCCACCATGTTCTCCTCGTCAATCTCCAGGATGCGGTTCAGGCGGGTCAGGTTCAGGGCCAGGCCGCCGGAGAAGGGGACGGAGCCGGCGGCGAGGCCGCTGGCCATGCCCCGGGGCACCACCGGCACCCGGTGGGCCGAGGCCACCCGCATCACCGCCGCCACTTCCTCCGTGTTGGCCGGGCTGACCACCGCGTCGGGGCGGTGCTCGGCGAAGGTGCTGTCGTAGGAATAGGCGATGAGGTCCTCTTCCGAGGTCAGGACGTGCTTCGCCCCGACGATCTCCCGCAGTTCTTTCAGGATGGCTTCCTCAAGCATCTTCCCCTTCCTCAAGGTATGGGACTCCAAACCTCTCCTCTCTCCCCACCATGAGGGGGCCTGCCACAGGCAGGAGTGAGGCGAGGTGAGAACTTCCGGAGGGCTTCCCGTTCATCCCTGGCAGGTCAACCCTCTTCGCTCCCTTCCTCTGCCCGGTACGCCTCGTCCAGGAGTTGCACCGGGTGGCAGACCCGCACCTGGAGCCCGGCGCGCCGGGCCCCCAGGCCCAGGTGCAACTGGCACCCCGGGCACCCAGAGGCCACGATCTCCGCCTCCGTCTCTGCCACGTTCCGCATCTTCTGGTCCAGGATCTTCATGGACGTCTCGTAGTGGGTGACGATCTTGGTGCCGGCGGAGCCGCAGCAGACGTCGGCATCGCGCATCTCCACCAGGTCTGCGCCGGAGAGGCGGATGATCTGGCGGGGCTGGGCCCGCACCCCCTGGGCCCGCACCAGGTGGCAGGGGTCGTGGTAGGTGACCTTGCGGCGCAGGGGCCGGCGCGGCTCCCGCAGGGGGATCTCGGCCAGGAACTCGCTGATGTCCCGCACCTTGGCGGCGAAGCGGTGAGCCCGCTCGGCGTACTCGGGGTCGTGGGCCAGGAGTTTCGGGTACTCCTTCAGGGTGGAGCCGCAGGTGGCGCAGTCGGTCACGACCACGTCCACGTCCAGGCGCTCAAAGAGGTCTATGTTGTGGCGGGCCATCGCCCGGGCCGCCTCCCGGTCGCCGTAGCCGATGGCCGGCATGCCGCAGCACTTGACCTCCCGCGGGGTGACCACCTCGCAGCCGTTCTCCGCCAGGACGCGCACCGTGGCCTGGCTCGCCTCGGCGAACATCAGGCTCTGCACGCACCCCAGGAAGAAGCCCACCCGCTGCTTCCGCTCGCCCTTGGCCGGGGTGACCTCCGGCAGGGTCTGGCGCAGGGGCCGGGCCGGCAGGTTGGGGAGCATCCGTTCCATATCCCGCAACTGGGCCGGCAGGAGCCGTTCCAGGCCCAGCCCCTCCACCACGCGCCGCAGCCCCAGGCGGGCGTACAGGCGCAGGGGCAGCGTGGCCCACTCCATCCGCCCGGGGTAGGGGAAGAGGCCCCGGAAGAGGGGCCGCTTGATCCACGGCTGGGGCAGGTTCTCAAAGGCCACGGCCCGGGCCTGGAGGGCCAGGTGGGCCGGCTTGATCCCCACCGGGCAGATGGCGTCGCAGGCCAGGCAGGCCAGGCACTTGTACATCTGGGCCTCAAAACTCTTGCGCAGGGGCAGTTCCCCTTCGGCCATCTTGCGCACCAGGGCCACCCGGCCGCGCGGGGAGTCGGTCTCTATCAAGGATAATTTATACGTAGGACACACGGCCAGGCAGAGGCCGCAGCGGATGCAGTACAGGTATTGCTCTTCTGTGGGCAGGTCCATGCCCTTCGGCAGAGGGCAGGCCAGGGGGAGAGGGGTTCCTTCGTCCTTGTCGTTTCCTTCGTCTACCATCGTTGCTATCCTCAGCGTTGCTCCCTCAGTCCGTGGGATGATCGTAGGCTCAGCCCTGCCCTGTGACGATGGGCAGCGTCAGCAGGGCATGGGGCACGATGAGAACGTCCAGGGAAGGGCCCAGGCGCTCCTGGGCCAGGCGCAGGGCCTCGTCCATGGTGGCGGCCGGGATCATCCTGGCCTGGCGGACCATCTCCGGGTCCTCCGCGCCGACGATGACCACGGAGGCCTCCTCCAGGACGCGGGCCATGACGTAGGCCCGCTGCTCGCCGGGCCGGAGCCCTGTGCGCCGGACCTGCTCCACCAGGGCCTGGGGGCTTTCCGCCTCCCGCAGGGCGCGGAAGAAGCGCTGCTCGCCCACTCCTTCGCCCGGGCCTTCCTGGCAGGGGGCCGGCACGAGGATGAAGCCGCCCTTGCGCACCACGGGCGTGGGGGCGAACTGGAGGTAACTGGCGGCCCGGGTGGCCTGGTAGAGGTTGGCGTCCTTGGGGAAGCCCACACCGGCCACCGCGACGTCGTACTGCTGGGGCACCGGCACCTCGTACAACTGCCGGGCGATGGAGACCAGTTCGGCGAAGGCGGCCTCCGGGTCGCCGGCCCGCACCGCCACCATCCGGTGCTCGTCGTCCAGGACGGCGTTGATGATGAACCTCAGCCCGGCGCGGCGGGCCGCTTCCGTCACCGCCTCGTGGAAGGGGTTCCCCTCAATGCGCCCCAGGCGGGTGCCGGGGTGGTCCAGCATGGCCGGGCCATGGGTGTACGCGATCATCCGCTCGCCGGCTGCGCCCACGGCCACCGTCTTCCGGCCGCCGGAGTAGCCGGCATACTGGTGCGGCTCCACGATCCCCGTGGCGATGAGGAGGTCGGCCTCGTAGGCGATGCGGCTCACCGAAAGGGGCACGCCGGAGGGCGTGGTCCCCAGGTCCACCAGGGCCTCCGGGTTCAGGGGATCCGAGTCCACGACCCTGTAGCGCGCCACCACCTCCCGGCCCAGTTTGGCCACCTTCTCCTCGGGGGTGCTGGGCCGGTGCAGCCCCACCCCACAGAGGAGGGTGATGTCCTCGTCCCGCACGCCGGCCTCTTCCAGTTCGGCGAGGAGGGGGGGCACCAGGAGGTGGTCGGGGCTGGCACGGGTCACGTCGGTGAAGACGATGCAGACCTTGTCGCCCGGTTTGGCCAGGTCCCGCAGGCGCGGCGAGGCCACTGGCCTGGCCAGCGCCTCCCGCACGGCCTCCGCGGGGTCCGCCACCGGCGGCACGGGGCGGGAGGTCACCAGGTGCCCCCTCATGCCGGGGGGCAGCCGAAAGGCCAGTTCCCCCTTGCCGTAGGGCACTCGGTACAGGTCCTCAGCCATGGCTCCGCTCCCCCTAGACCTGGAACTCCAGGGGCACGCCCAACTCCCGGGCGATGGCCTGGAGGGTCTCCGCCACCTTGGGGCCCAGGGGGATGCCGGTCCGCAGGCGTTCCTCCTTGGCCTCAAACTCCTTCTCGCCGTGGATGTAGATGCGGGTCTGCCCCTCGGCCTTGGGGGAGTCCTTCAGGCGGCGGATGAGATCGTCCATGGTGCGGCGGAACTCATCCAGGGGCCGGAAGGCGTCCACCCGCAGCGCGCCGAAGAAGTGGCCTATGTTGGCGGGCAGGGGGCGGCCGTCCGGGGCCTTGGGGTAGAGGGTGTCGGCATACCCCGCTCCCGACAGGACCCCGGCGAGGATCTCCACCAGGAGGGCTAGGCCGTACCCCTTGTGCCCCCCGAAGAGTTCGCCCTCGCCCCCCAGGGGAAGCAGACCTCCGCCGCGGCGCTCCGCCAGGTTCCGCAGGACCCGGGCGGGGTCCGTGGTGGCACGGCCGGTCTCGTCGGTGGCCCATCCCAGGGGCATCTCCTTCCCCTGCCGTTCGTAGACCTCCAACTTGCCCCGCGGCACGGTGGAGGTGGCCATGTCCAGCACGAAGGCCCGCTCCTCGCCGGCCGGGGCGGCCACGCTGATGGGGTTGGTGCCCAGCATGGCCTTGCGCCCGAAGGTGGGCACCACCAGGACATCGGCATTGGTCATGGAGAGGCCGATCATGCCCCGTTCCAGGGCCATCATGGCGTAGTACCCGGCGATGCCGTAGTGGTTGGAATTGCGCACGGCCACGAAGCCGGTCCCGGACGCGGCGGCTTTCTCCAGGGCCAGCCGCATGGCACGGACGCTCACTGGCTGCCCCCGGCCCCCGCCGCCATC
>DAOTYM010000492.1:0-2005 GCA_034434775.1 Anaerolineae bacterium
ATACCTGCCCCTACCTGGGCAAGGTGGACGACCCCACCAACAGTTACGCGCAGCCCACCCGACGGCACCGTTGCTACCGCTGGGAGAAGCCCCTCATGGTCCGCCGGGAGGACCAGCGGACCTACTGCCTCACCGCCGCGCACGTCCAGTGCCCACGCCTGACGGACCGGGACGCGCTCCCCGTGCCGGGTGTCTCCTCGCCCTGGGGGGCCAAGCCGCGGGCACGTCGGCACCGGAAGGCCCGCAGCCCCTGGTCGGTGCGGGGCCTCAGCCGGAGGGAGGTCGCACAGCGGTTCATCCCCCTCCTGCTCCTCCTGGTTGCGGCGGTGGCCATCACCTGGGTGCTGGCCAGGGGCACGGGCCTGCCGGGCCGCGGCGCGGAGGCCCTGGCCTCGGTCACCCCGTCACCCAGCCCCACGCCCTCGCCCAGCGCCGCGGCCAAAGGCTTGGGGGTGACGCCCATCCCGCCCCCACCCGAGACCCCGACGCCGCCTTCCACCATCCAGGAGTTGCCGGCCACGGCGGAGCCGATGGCTCCGTCCACGCCCACGCCGCCCGAGGGTGCGTTCCAGTCGCCCTTGGCGGAACCGACGCCGACCTTCACCCTCATCCCGACCCTGGAGCCTCCCCCGCCGCCAGAACTGCACCCGCCGACGCCGGAGGTCACGCCCACGCCCTTCCCCAACGTGGTCCCCACGGCGACGCCCGTGCCCACCCTGCCGCCTCCGACGCCCACGTGGACGCCCACGGCCACCCGGGGCGCGTACCAGTCGCCGCTGCCCACGCCGACGCCCCTCCCCTGGACGCCCACGCCGACGCCCTTCGGGGCCACGCCCACGGCGACCATGGGGGCCAACGCCCCTACCTTCACCCCCACGCCCACCCGGACGCCCTACGCCTACGCCACCCCAACGCGGACGCCTTCGCCGCCCCCGGCAACGCCCTATTGGGACTACGTGGTGGTCTCGGACCGCATGTCCCTGGAGTGGCAAGGGATTGACACCTGCGCCAAGGTCTACGGCACGGTGCGGGACATAGACGGCACCCTCCTGACTGACAAGGACGGCATCGCCATCCACGTGGAGTGGTGGTGGGGCGAGGTCTGGATCGGAAAACCAGGCTGGCCTCCTTTCCACGCCGACGGCACGTACGAGTTCTGCCTGAACCGGGGCCAGTTCACCATGACCATCGTGGACCAGAAGGAGCACAAGCGCACCAGCCAGCGCTGGTGGTTTGACATAGATATCCGCAACTTCACCGGCCGGGTCATCTACGAGATCAACTGGCAGCGGGTTCGGTAGGTCGCACAGAGCCTATGGCAGAGCGAGACGAACGGTGTTGCCCCTACCTGGGCCTGCGGGGCGACCCCAACAGTTTCTTCATCTACGCTACACCGTTGCACCGGTGCTACCGCCCCCTCGCGCCGGTGCCCATCCATCCGGACGACCAGGAGCACTTCTGCCTGGGCGGACACTGGCGGGAATGCCTGCGCATCCTGGGGCCGACGGACGCCGAGATGCGGGCCGTGGAGGCCTCGGGCGAGGAAGCCTGGGAACCAGAGATGGAGGAGGGGGAGGCGGCTTGGGAGACTTGGGAGGCCGTGCCCCCTGTGCGGCCCTCAGCGGTGGATTGGCGCCGCCGGCTCCTGATCGTGGGGGCTGTGCTCCTCTTCCTGTGCCCCGGCCTGGCCCTCCTGGCGCAGAACCCGGACGTGCAGGCCTTCCTGCGGCGGCTGCCGGTGCTGGTGGGCCTCGCGCCCACGGCCACGCCCACGCCCACCAAGACGCCCCTGCGCCCGGGGCCCATCGTCCTCCAGGCCTCCCCCACGCCTACCCCTACCGCCACGCCCACGGGCACGCCCATCGCCACCTGGACGCCCACGCCCACGCGGACGCCCACCGCAACCCCCACGCCCACGTGGCCGCCCACAGGCACCCCCGCGCCCACCGATACGCCCACGCCCACCGACACCCCCCCGCCGACGGAGCCGCCCACCCCCACCCCC
>DAOTYM010000493.1:0-13008 GCA_034434775.1 Anaerolineae bacterium
CACGGAGTAGTTGACCACCGCACTGGTGGCCAGGATGCTGTTGGGCAGGACCACCACAGGGCCATCAACGGTCTCAAGGGCCGTGGTGCGGAGGGTGAGGCGCTTGACGGTGCCCGAGTACCCGCCCACTTCCACCCAGTCGCCCACGACAACGGCCTTATCCAAGATCAGGAAGAGCCCGGAGACGAAGTTGGCCACCACGTCCTTGACGGCGAACCCCACGGCCACCCCTACCACGCCGGCAGCGGTGAGGACGCCGTACAGAAGTTCCGTGAGGTTGAGGAGATAGGTGGTGAGGAGCAAGGCCGTCAGGATGACCAGGGCGTCCACGCCCCAGTTCACGAGCGCTAGTTCGCGCTCGTCCAGCGTGACGCCCTTCGCCCGGCCGATGGCCCGCCGGGCCCAGCCGCCGAGGTGCCGCACCAGCCACCAAGCGATGGCCCACACGGCCACCAGGGCCAGGACCCGCAGCACCCACCCGGGCCAGAGGACCTGCACGGCCCGCTCCCACCAGGACATGTCTGTCCCTCCTCAAGCCCGAAAGCGCTTCTGGGGGATCAGGCGTCGTCTCCCCAAAGGACCGGCACCGTGAACCCCAGCCCCAGTTCCTCCAGCCTCTCCGGGGTGGGCCGGGCCGTGGCCGGGTCCCACCCGCGCAGGCGGTAGTAGGCCTCCAGCATCCCCTCCAGGTCGGGCACGTAGCCCCCGGTCTCCCCGTCTGGCAGAGGGCGCAGCAGAAGGGTCGGGAGCCGGTCGTCGGCGCGCGTCATCCCCAGCCGATGGTTTAACACCCGTTTGAGGGTGAAGGTCCGCTCTCCGGCCAGGGCCAGGGCATCCGCATCCCACTCCCACCCCGTGGCGCAGCGGAGCATCTCCAGCACGTACTCCAGCGGCGGGTTCTGGAAGTGGCACAGGATGAGCGAGTTGGTGAGGGACCGCCAGTCCATGAGGCGGGCGACCATGCGCACGGTGGCCTCGGACGCGTCCTGGCGGTCGTCGCCCTCAATCCCCAGGTCGGGGATGACCTGCCCCTGGTAGACCATGTAGACGTCGCCAGCCATGTGGCAGGCGCCGCGGGGGCTCAGGGCGTAGACCAGGGCGGTGCCGGCGAAGGCCCGCGGATCGTGCATGGGGGCCTCCAGGCCCTTGACGTGCACAGCCAGGTCCTCCACACCCAGGGCCTGGCCCACGCGCCGGGCCCCTTCCGCCAGGAGGTCCCCCAGCCCCTCCCGCCGGGCGATCTGCTCGGTGAGGTGCAGGGCCGGCTCCAGGTCGCCCCAGCGAAGGACGAGGCCTCCCGTCCGCTCTGGAGAAAGCACCCCCTCCTGGTAGAGGTAGTAGGCAAAGGCGATGGTGGAGCCCGCGCTGATGGTATCCAGGCCCAGCCGGTTGCAGAGGTGGCTGGCGTAGGCCGCGCCTTCCAGGTCCGGGGAGGCGAGGAGCGCGGCGTAGGTCCCCACCGTTTCGTACTCGGGGCCGTCCACCGTTGGGACCCCGTACCGCTCCGCCCGCGTCTCCCGCCCGCACCCGATGGGACAGCGGTAGCAGGCCCGCGGCCGGATGAGGAGTTCGTCGGCCAGGACCGCACCGGCCAGGCGCTCTGCGTCGGCGAAGGCCCCCCGCGTGTAGTAGTTGAACGTGATGTCGCCGCTCATAAGGGCCCAGTCCATGTAGGCCAAGGTCCCGCCAGCCTGCATCAACTGGCTGGAGATGTCCTCTTTGACCAGGTTCCAGGTCTCCCGGGCGATGCGGGCGAAGCCCTCCGGGTCGGCCAGGGGGACGGTCTGGCTCCCCCGCACGGCGATGGCCTTGAGGTTCTTGGCCCCCATCACTGCCCCCAGGCCCGTGCGCCCGGCGGCGCGGCCGTGGTCGTTGAGGATGGCGGCGAAACGGACCCGGTTCTCCCCTGCCGGGCCGATGCAGGCCACCCGCGCCCGCCGGTCGCCCAGTTCCTCCCGCAGCGCGTCCTGGGTGGCGTAGGTGTCCAGGCCCCAGAGGTGTCGGGCGGGTCGGAGGGCGGGCTTCCCTTCCCGCACCCAGAGGTAGACGGGCTCGGGGGCCCGGCCGGTGATCCACAGGCCGTCAAAACCGGCGAAGCGGAGTTCCGGCCCGAAGAAGCCACCGCTGTTGGACTCCCCCCACAGGCCCGTGAGGGGGGAGCGGCCGCAGACCTCGTAGCGCCCGCAGGCCGGGGCCGTCGTGCCCACCAGAGGACCGGTCATAAAGAGGAGAGGGGCTTCAGGGCTCAGGGGGTCTACCTCGGGCCTAAGGGCATCCCAGAGGTAGCGGGCTGCCAGGCCACTGCCCCCGACGAAGGCCCGGGCGAACCCCTCGTCCAGGGGGAGCACCTCCATGTCGCCCGAAGAAAGGTCCACGCGCAAGATGCGGCCGAGATACCCGCCTGCCATGTCATCCTCCTGGGGCTTCAGAAGTCCACGGGGCGGCCCGCATACGCGTAGCGGAAGAGGGTGCGGAACTCCTCGGTGGTGGGGACGCGCACGCTGGTGAGGGTCTGGGAGTCGGCTTCGGCGTTCCCCACCAGGAGTTCCAGGCGCGCCTCCAGGTCGGCTTCGGCGATCCCCATGTCGTGCAGGGTGAGGGGCTGGCCGATCTCCCGGGCCAGGCTGCGGATGGCCTCTACCAAGTTGAGGGCACCTTCCGCCTCGGTGCTGGCCGGCAGGCCCAGGGCCTGGGCGATCTCCCCGTAGCGGGTGGGCTCGGGCCCGCGCACGCTGAACTCCACGGTGTAGGGCAGGAAGAGGCCTACGCAGCGCCCGTGGGGCAGGTGGAACGCCGCGCCCAGGGCGTGGCCCAGGCTGTGGGCCAGGGCGAAGAGGGAGTTGCTGCAGGCCATCCCCGCCAGGCACGCCGCGACCTGCATCCGTTCCCGGGCTGCTGCGTCCCCTCGGATGGCCGCGGGCAGGTGGGCGAAGATGAGTTTGATGGCCTGCAGGGCCAGCCCGTCGGTGAAGTCGTTGTGCCAGGTGTTGGTGTACCCCTCAATGGCGTGGGTCAGGGCGTCCATGCCGGTATCGGCCGCCACCTGGGCGGGCAGGTTGGCCACGAAGCGCGGGTCCAGGATGGCGAGGTCGGGAAGGCTCTGGCGGGAGCCGAGGCCCAGTTTGCACTGGGCTTCGGTGTCGGTGAGGACGATGGCCCAGGTCGCCTCGGAACCGGTGCCGATGGTGGTGGGGATGGCCACCAGGCGGGCCTTCTCCCGCAGGGCAAGTTCTTCCAGGGGGTTGATAGCGGCGGGGTCCAAGCCCGGGTTCTCGTAGAGGACCCAGCAGGCTTTGGCCACGTCCAGGCAGGACCCGCCGCCGAGGCCCACGATCCAGTCCGGGGCGAAGGCGTGGGCCCGCTTGGCGGCGCGCCGGGCGGTTTGCAAGGAAGGGTCTGGTTCTACCTCGGCGAAGACCTCTGTCTCCATGCCGGAGGCCTTTAGGGCCGCCTCCACCTGGGCCACGAACCCCAGGCGGACCATGGTGGCGTCGGTGACGATGAGGGCCCGCCGGCCCTTGAGGGTTTCCAGGTGGCTGAGGGCCTCCTCGCCGTAGACGATGTGCGGCACGTCAAAGTACCACATGGCATCCCCCTTTGGAGGTCAGGACATGGCTGGCGGCGTGGGGCCCGCCAGCGGCCTACTCGGGGTAGACCGTTTCCACCTGGGTGGCGCAGCGGACCAGTTCCTGGGCCGCCTTGGGCGCGCGCATGATGGCCTTCATGTCGCCCTGGAGTTTCAGTTGCCGGGTCATCAGGGCCTTGATGGGGTCCAGTTTGCCTTCAAAGATCTTCTGGTAGACGCTGAGTTTGCCGCTGAAGCGGAAGGCGGGGGTGACCTCCTCTTCTGGGGGGATCTCGCGGGCGGCGCGGCACTTGCCGTGCCACAGGTCAAACCAGAGGTTGACCGGCCGCGTCATGCTCCCCTCCGGCTCAATGGTGAAGAAGCAGTCGCCTTCCCAGTTCTTCGCCGCCTGGGCGTAGGCCTCGCTCGCGTTGAGGACCTCCATAAGGGCCTTGGCCCATGCATCGCTGGGGAACAGGTACGCCATGGTGCACCTCCTTTGGTGTGGTGGCAAGGGGAAGCGCAAGCCGCTCCCGGGGTTCCGGTCGGGTGGGCCGAACCCCCTGTGACACGGGGAACAAATTCCGTCAGGGCACATGATACCGCCAAGAGGCGCTGGTGTCAAGCCTGGCTCGGAGCCAGGCCGGGGCTTCAAGTTTCCTTATCCCCCAATCCCCTCCTGTCTTGCACGCGGAGAGGACGGAGAATCTGTAGGGGCAGTTCATGAACCGCCCCTACAGGCCCCGGGCGATTCATGAATTGCCCCTACAAACCTCACCTACCCCCCAGCCCCCTCCCTCTCCATCCGCTGATGGAGAGGGAGGGGGAGGCCGAAGGCCGGGGGTGGGTGAGGTGCGCAGGGCAATTCATACCTCGCCTCAAGGGAGGCTGCAAGGGCGGCGCATCCTTTGAGAGGATGTGCTTTGTATGGTACAATCCCGGCGATGGATGCGGCGGCCTTCCTCCAGCGGATCAGGGAACTGCCTGGGTACCGGGACCAGATCGTGCATGTGGAAGCGCTCCCCGAGCGGCGGGCACGGTACGGACGGCTCCGGCGTCCCCTGCCGCCGGCCCTGGACCAGGCCCTGCGGGCCACAGGGGTGGAGCACCTCTACAGCCACCAGGCCGAGGCCATCAACGCCGTGCGGGAGGGCCAGAACGTCATCCTGGCCACGGCCACGGCGAGCGGCAAGACCCTCACCTACAACCTGCCGGTCCTGGAGGCCCTCCTGGAGGACCCGGAGGCCCGCGCCCTGTACCTCTTCCCCACCAAGGCCCTGGCCCAGGACCAGTTGCGCTCCCTGCAGGAACTGACAGCCCACCTGGGCGAGGTCCCCATGGGCACCTACGACGGCGACACGCCCCAGGGCGTGCGGGCCAGCCTGCGCCGCCGGGCGCGCATCCTCCTCACCAACCCCGACATGCTCAGCCTGGGCATCCTGCCCAACCACGCCCTCTGGTCCCATTTCCTCTCCCACCTGAAGTTCGTCGTCCTGGACGAGGCCCACGTCTACCGGGGCGTCTTCGGGTCCCAGGTGGCCTGCGTCCTGCGCCGGCTCTGGCGCCTCTGCCGCTTCTACGGCGCTTCGCCCCAGTTCATCCTCTGCTCGGCCACCATCGCCAACCCCGGCGAGCACGCCCAGAGGCTCACCGGGCAGCCGGTGCAGGTGGTGGACGAGGACGGCGCGCCCCAGGGTCCCCGCCTCTTCGCCCTCTGGAACCCGCCCTACCTGGACAAGGCCCGCACCACCCTGCGCAGCCCCAACTCCGAGGCCACCTTCCTGTTCGTGGCCCTGGTGCGGGCGGGCCTGCGGAGCATCGTCTTCACCCGCACGCGGCGCGTGGCCGAACTGATCCTGCGCTACGCCCGCCAGGCCCTGGAGCCCTATGCCCCGGACCTGGCCCGCCGCATCAAGGCCTACCGCGCCGGCTACCGGCCGGAGCACCGGCGGCAGATTGAGCGGGAACTCTTCCACGGCGAACTCCTGGGGGTAACGGCCACGGGCGCCCTGGAACTGGGCATTGACGTGGGCGACCTGGATGCGGCTGTCCTGGTGGGCTACCCCGGGAGCATCGCCAGCCTGTGGCAGCGGGTGGGCCGGGCCGGCCGCCGCCGCGAGGGAGGGCTGGCCATCCTCATCGGCACCGAGAGCCCCCTGGACCAGTACTTCATGCGCCACCCCCGGGAACTCTTCTCCCGCCCCCACGAGCAGGCCCTCATCCGGCCCGACAACCGCTACATCCTGCTCCAGCAGCTCCCCTGCGCGGCCTACGAACTGCCCCTCACCACGGAGGCCAACCCCCGCCAGACCGACGACGAGGCCCTCTTCGGGCCGGGCTTCGTGGAGGCAGTCCTCGCCCTGGAGCAGGAGGGAACCCTGGAATACCGCGATGGCCGCTGGTTCTACCAGGGCCTTGGATACCCCGCCGAGCGGGTCAACCTGCGCTCGGCCGGCGGGAGGCGCTTCGCCCTCCTGAACGAGGCCGACAACTACCGCGTCCTGGAGGAGATTGAGGCCAGTTCTGCCCCGTACCGGGTCCACCCAGGGGCCATCTACTTGCACCAGGGGGAATCCTACCTGGTGACGCGCCTGGACCTGGACCAGGGCCTCGCCATCCTGCGCCCGGTGGAGGTGGACTACTACACTGCCCCCCGCGAGGTGAACGACGTGCGCGTCGTGCGCTCCTTCCGCCACGTCCAGCGCGGGGCGACGACGGCCTTCCTGGGCGAGGTGCGGGTGACGGAGCAGGTGATAGGCTACAAACGGGTGCAGCAGTACACGGAAATGGTCCTGAGCCAGGAATGGCTGGACCTGCCGCCGCAGTCCTTCACCACGATGGCCCTCTGGTTTGACGTGCCTGGCGAATGGATGGCGCGCCTCGCGGCCCAGGGGCGGGATTTCCACGGCGCGCTACACGCGCTGGAGCACGCCTCCATCGCCATGTTGCCCCTCCTGGCCCTCTGCGACCGGGCAGACCTCGGCGGGCTTTCCACCCCCCGCCATCCCGACACCGACCGCCCCCAGGTCTTCATCTACGATGCCTTCCCCGGAGGGGTGGGGATCGCCGAGCGGGGGTTTGAGGAGTTGCCGACCCTCTGGCGGACCACCCTGGACCTCATCCGCACCTGCCCCTGCGAGGATGGCTGCCCCTCCTGCGTGCAGAGCCCCAAGTGTGGCAACAACAACGAGCCCCTGGATAAGGAGGGCGCGGCCCTGCTCCTGGAGTGGCTGCTGGCCTGAAGGAGGCCCGGTCCACGTGCCGGCTTCTCAACCCCCTCCCCGGCGCCGCTGCAGGCGGTGGAGGGTGGGTAGGGCCAGACGGCGTGGACATAAGCGGACAAAGGCGTGTCCCTTCACAACTTCTTCACAACTTCTTCACCGCTAATTAATGTAATCCCCGTACACTATCGCGCGGATGTGGTGCGGGGCGCGCTCGGGGGTGCCCTCGCACGGGCCAACACGCGAGGAGGGAGCCGCTGACCATGGCAGAAGCCCAAGAGAGCCTCATCCGGCTGGAAGAAGTCACCAAGGTCTACCAGATGGGGAAGGTCCAGGTCCATGCCCTGCGGGGCGTCTCCCTGGAGGTGTATCCCGGCGAGATGGTGGCCATCATGGGGCCTTCCGGCTCCGGCAAATCCACCCTCATGCACATCATCGGGTGCCTGGACAAGCCAACCTCCGGCCGCTACACCCTGGAGGGGCGCGATGTGGGCACCCTCAACGACGACCAACTGGCCCGCATCCGCAACCGCAAGATCGGCTTCGTCTTCCAGACCTTCAACCTGCTGCCCCGGCGCAGCGCGCTGGCCAACGTGGAACTGCCCCTCCTCTACAACGGAGCCCGCAACCGCCGGGAGCGCGCCCTTCAGGCCCTGGCCGCCGTGGACCTCGCGGACCGGGTCCACCACCGGCCCAACGAACTCTCCGGCGGGCAGCAGCAGCGGGTGGCCATCGCCCGAGCCCTGGTGACGGACCCAGCCATCATCCTCGCCGACGAGCCCACGGGCAACCTGGATTCCAAGTCCGGCGCGGAGGTGATGGCCATCTTTGAACGCCTGAACCGAGAGCGAGGGCTGACCATCGTCCTCGTCACCCACGACCCGGAGATCGCCAAACGGGCCCAGCGGATCATCCGCATCCTGGATGGCCGCCTGGTCTGAATCCAATTTCTCCCTGCCCTCGCCGCCTGCGGGGGATGGGAGAGTCCATTGAGGAGAGGAGGGAAAGACCGATGAAGAAGTGGATGTGGGCCCTTGTGGCCGTCGTCGTGTTGGCTGCCGTGGGGGGAGGAGCCTTCTACGCCGGCATGCAGGTGGGCAAGAACCAGGCCCAGCAGCAGATGGCCCGGTTCGCCCGCCAGCGCTTCGCGGCCATGCAGCAAGGCGGGCAGGTGCCAGGCACGCCGGGCGCGCCCCAGGGCGCCCGTGCCTTCGGCGCGGGGGGCGGCCTCGCCGGCACGGTGAAGGCGATCCAAGGCGATTCCCTGGTGCTCGCCACGGACCAGGGCGACGTGCAGGTCCGGGTGACGGAGAGCACCCTCATCCGCAAGACGATGAACGTCACCCTGAAGGACCTGGAAGAGGGGGAACAGGTGGTCGTCTCAGGGACCCGGGCCGAGGATGGCACCGTGACGGCGCGGGCCATCCAGTCCGTGCAGTTCCTGGGCCCTCGCCCAGAGGCGACGGCGCAGCCCTGAAGGGAGGGGACCCATGAACCGCAGGAAAGCCCTCGGCACGGGGCTTCTCATCCTGACCCTCCTCAGCCTCGCCGGGTGTGGGGCGACAGGGGCTTCCAGCACGGCGAGCACCTCGGCCGCCTACACCCAGACGGTGGCGGTGGCGCGGGGGAACCTGGTGGCCAGCATCACCCCCACGGGGGAAGTCTACGCCCCCAAACAGGCGGAACTGACCTTCCCGGGCAATAACGTCACCGTCCTGGAGGTGAACGTCGCCGCCGGCCAGTACGTGGAGGAGGGGACGGTCCTGGCGCGGGTGGACCCAGTGCCTCTCCAGCGGGCGGTGGACCAGGCACGGGCCGAGTACCTCTCGGCGAAGAAGGCTTGGGAAGAGGCCCAGAAGCCCTACTCCGAACTGGATCGGAAGAAGGCCGAACTGGCCGTGGCCCAGGCCCAGACCGCGCTGGAAGAGGCCAAACAGAAACTGGAGGATACCCTCCATCCCGACCTGAAGGATGCCCAGGCCGCTGTGGAGAAGGCCCAGCGCCAGTTGCGGAAGGCACAGGACGACCTGAAAGCCCTCCAGAACGACCCCTCGGTGGAGGAGAACCTCCAGTACCTGGAGTGGCTGGCCAACGAGGCCGAGGCTGAACACGGCCGCCTCCTCCAGAACCCCAACCCCAGCGAAGCGCAGCAGGACCAGATTTGGCTTGCCCGCAACGCCATGCTGGACGCCCAGGACAACCTGGAAGTAGCCCGGGCCAGGGCTGCCCTGAACCTCCTCAACGCCCAGTTCAAGGTGACCCAGGCCGAGTGGGCCTTGGCGGATGCGCAGGAGGCGTTGGCGGAACTTCAGGCCGGGCCAGACCCAGTGGCCGTCGCCCAGGCCAGGAACGCCGTCGCCCAGGCCGAGTACAACCTGGCCAAGGCCCAGGACGACCTCCAAACCCTCCTCGCAGGCCCCAACCCCGATGACCTCGCCCTGGCCGAGGCCCGCTACAAGGCGGCCGAGGCTGCCCTGGCCGAGGCGGAAGCCAACCTGGAAGGGGCGGTCCTCCGGGCCCCCTTCACCGGCACGGTCCTCGCAGTGAACGTGCAGCCCGGGGACAAGGTCTCGTCCAACCAGGTGGCCATCGTCCTGGCAGACCTGCGGGTCCTGCGGGTCCTGGCATACGTGGACGAGACGGAGATCAGCCAGGTGGAGAGAGGCCAGGAGGTGGTGGTGACCTTTGACGCCTTCCCAGGGAAGCGGTTCACGGGCAAGGTGCTGGAGGTCCCCTTGCAGGGGAAGTTGGTGGGGAACGTAGTGACGTACGAGGTGCCAGTGAGCCTGGAAGGAGTTGAGGGGGTGCCGCTGAAGCCGGGGATGACGGCGAACCTGCGGGTGGTGGTGGGGCGGCGGGAGCAGGTGTTGCTGGTGCCGGCGATGGCGGTGGAGCAGACGGATGAGGGGTATGTGGTGCGGGTGGTGGAGTTGGATGGGAGCCAGGGGGTGGTGCCCGTGGAGGTGGGGCTGAGCGATGGGGTCTACACCGAGGTGGTGCGTGGCCTCAACGAAGGCGACCAGGTCATCGTGCAGGTACAGAGCACGACGAGCACCACGGGCATGTTCGGCGCCATGCGCCGGGTGGAAGGGGAACCCCCAGCGCCACCGCCGGGAGAGGGAGGGAGGCCATGAACTGGTTTGAGAGCCTTCGGGTGGCTTTGCAGTCCCTGCAGGCCAACAAACTGCGCTCTGGCCTGACCATGCTGGGCATCGTCATCGGTGTGGCAGCGGTCATCTCCCTGGTGGCGGCTGGCACGGGGGCCCAGGCCCAGGTCCTGGAGCGCTTCCAGGGCTTGGGGGCCAACGTCCTCATCGTGCAGCCGGGGAGGGCCTTCTTCCGCGGGGTATCCCAAGGGGGAGCCAGCGCCCAGTCCCTCACCCTGGACGACGTGGAGGCCATCGCCCGCCTCTCCCGCACGGTGGTGGCGGTGGCGCCGGAGTACTCCACCTCAGCCCAGGTGGTCTACGGCAGCCACAACACCCGGGCCAGCATCGTGGGCGTCACGCCGGAGTACGCGGCCGTCCAGAACTGGCAGGTGGACCAGGGGCGCTTCCTGGATGCCCAGGACGTCGCCTCCCGGGCGAAGGTCGCGGTGCTGGGGTCCTCTGTGGCCGAGGACCTCTTCGGCAACGGCCTGGTGAACCCCATCGGCAAGACGATCAAGATCAACCGCCAGAACTACCAGGTGGTAGGCGTGCTGAAGAGCAAGGGGGCGACCGGCTTCCAGAACCAGGACGAACGCGTCTTCATCCCCCTGACGACGGCCCAGGTGCGGTTCGGCGGGGCCGGGAACGATACCGTCCACGCCATCAACCTGCAGGTGGCCTCGGCGGACAAGATGGGCCTGGCCCAGGCGGAGGTGCGGGCCATCCTGCGGGCGCGCCACGGCCTCACGGCCAGCCAGGAGGACGATTTCACCGTCTTCAACCAGACCCAGATCGTGGAGATGGTGGAGCAGACGACCCAGACCTTCACCGTGCTCCTGGGGAGCATCGCCGCCGTGTCGCTGGTGGTGGGCGGCATCGGCATCATGAACATCATGCTGGTCTCCGTGACGGAGCGGACGCGGGAGATCGGCATCCGCAAGGCGGTGGGGGCCCGACGGCGGGACATCCTGGGCCAGTTCCTCTTGGAAGCGGTGGTCCTGAGCGTGGTGGGGGGCTTGGTGGGCATCCTGGCGGGGTACGGCGCGGCCCAGGTCATCTCCCCCTTGCTGGGGCTCAGGCGCGCCCTGGTCACGGCCGAGAGCGTGATCCTGGCCCTGGCCGTCTCCATCGGGGTGGGGCTCTTCTTCGGCATCTACCCGGCCAACCGCGCCGCGCGCCTCAACCCCATTGAGGCCCTGCGGTACGAATAGGGGCCGGCGGAAGTGCTCCTGCCCTCTCCTCTCCCAAGGGGCCGCCGCGCATCCTCGCAAAGGGGGTGACGCGGCGGCCCCCGCGTGCGGGCCCCTCTAGGGGGCGACCAGCCCCTTGCGGATGGCGTAGCGCACCAGGTCCGTGCTGCTGTGGAGGCCCAGTTTGGCCATCAGGTTGCTGCGGTGGACGGAGACGGTCTTGGGGCTGATACCCAGGAGGGCAGCGATCTCCCGGTTGGTCTTGCCCTGGGCCACCAGGCGGAGGACTTCGGCTTCCCGCGGCGTGAGGCGCGGCTCGGGCTCTTCCTGGGGTTCTTGCATCGCCTTGAGGACCTGGCGGGCGGCCTGCGGCGGCAGGAACGCGCCCTCTTCGGCCACCTGCCGGATGGCCTGCAGGACCTCCTTGCGCCCGGCCCGCTTGAGCACGTAGCCGGAGGCCCCCGCCCGCAGGAGGGGCACGATGAACTGTTCCTCATCGTACTGGGTGAGGGCCAGGACCCGGACCTGGGGGTGCTCTTTCTTGATGCGGGCTGTGGCTTCCAGGCCGTCCATCCCGGGCATGGCGATGTCCATCACCACCACGTCGGGCTGCAGCAGGGCCACCTTGCGGAGGGCCTCCAGGCCGTCCCCCGCCTCGCCCACCACCTTGATGTCCGGCTGTCGCTCCAGGAGGGAGCGGAGGCCCTCCCGGAGGATGCGGTGGTCGTCCACCAGGAGGACGCGGATCTCAGGCATGTTCCCTGCCCTCTGCCCCGGCCGCCCCCAGGGGGATCTGGGCGTGGATGCGCGTCCCCTCCCCTGGGGCCGAGACGATGTCAAACTGCCCACCGAGGAGCTGGACCCGCTCGGCCATGCCCAGCAGGCCCAGGCCCCGGCTGGTATCTGGCCCGTGGACGATCTCCTCTAGGTCAAAGCCCACCCCGTCATCTTCCACGCTCAGGTCCAGGTAGCCGTCCCTCTTCCGCAGGGAGATGGCCACGTTGCGAGCCCCGGAGTGCCGCAGGATGTTGCTCAGGGCCTCCTGAACCACCCGGAAGAGGGCGATCTCCACCTCCTGCGGCAGCCTCCCCAGGTCCGGGTCTTCCTCCAGTTGGACCCGGATGCCGTTCGCCTCCAGCCGGGTCTCCGCCAGCCAGTGTATCGCTGCGGGCAAGCCCAGGTGGTCCAGGAGGCTGGGGCGCAGGTCGTAGATGAGTTTGTGGATGCCGTCCAGGCTCTGGAGGGCCAGTTGTCGCATGTGCTCCAGGACCTCCTGGGTCCGGCCATCGCACCCCTGCTCCAGGGCCTCTTCCACCTCGTAGAGGAGGGCGGTGAGGGCCTGGCTCGTTTCGTCGTGGAGTTCCCGGGCCACGCGCTTGCGCTCCTCTTCCTGGGCGGCGATGACCTTCTGGAGGAGTTCCCCCCGCACCCGCTCCTTGCGCTGCACTTCGGCGTAGAGGCGCGCGTTCTCCACCGCCAGGGCGATCTGGTCTCCCACGGCCGAGAGGAACTCCAGGTCCTCCCGGGAGAACCCTTCCTCGGCCCGATTGCCCACGCACATGCTCCCCAGGACGTTGCCCCGGGCGTTCAGGGGCACATGGACCAGGGAGCGCAACCGCTCCTGCCGGAAGACGGGGCTGCGGCTGCGCCCGTAGCGGTTCAGGTCGGGCACGACGACCATCTTGCCCGTGCGGATCACGCCGCCGCAATCCCCGTCCAGGAGGCCGAGGCGGGCCACCAGGCGCGCCGTCTCTTCCGAAAGGCCCCGCACGGCCCGCAACTGGAGGTCCCCCAGCCGCTCCTGGAGGAGGAAGATGGCCGCGACGTCCATCCTGCCCGAGTTGACGATCTCATCCAGAGCCCGGGTCAGGACTTCGTCCAGG
>DAOTYM010000494.1:0-1763 GCA_034434775.1 Anaerolineae bacterium
CGCCCAACACGACCCAGGGGTTCGGCATCTACTTCCGGGTCACGTTGGATGCCCAGGGCAACCCGACTGGCTACCTCTTCCAGTACGAACCAGGCCAGCAGGTGATCGTGCCCCCGTGGCCCTCGCCATGGGAGCCTTCTCCATGGGAGCCTTCGCCACGGGAAGAGACAAAGGCCCAGCCCGACTACGCCCCTCCCGAGCCACCTGAGCCACCTGAACCGGGCTTCTACCGGGGGGCGTTCACGTACCGCAAGGTGGTCAACGGCGCGGTCCGCGCGCCCTTCGCCCAGGCCATCGCCCCCTGGGACTACAAATGGTTTGAGGTGGAACGGGAGATCAAGATCGTGGTGCAAGGCAACACCTTCACCACCTACGTGGACGGCGTCCAGGTGCTCCGGGCCTCCGATAGCGAGTTCAGCGCCGGCCAGATCGGCCTGCGCCTCTGGGGGAGGTCCAACGCCTGCTTTGACCACGTCGGGGTGACTCCTCAATAAGCACTGCAGGCCCGGAGCCCTGGGTGAGCGACACCGCGCGGCCCTGGATCTGGGCACGCTTTCCGCGTGCTACCCCTTTGGAACGCATCCGACCGAAAGGCCCTGCGCTAGAAGAGCGCAGGGCCTGCGCGCCCGGAACTTGGGGAGGGGCGAGGACGTCTATGGAATTGCACCCCCGTCCAGAACGAGGACGACGTGAGAGGAGAGGAACGAGGCCCCATGGAACGCCCTGACTCCCCGTACGCCGCGAGGCGCTGGGCTCCGCCCCAGCCGCCTCAGCCCGTCCGCAGGAGGTCGGCCGTCCGCAGCCTGCTCCTGGGGGCCACCTTGGGCTTGCTTTTGGTCTGCCTCCTGGCTGGGAGCGCCATGGCTGCCTACGGCGCCATCGCCCTGAGCCTGCCCGCCCCCGAGGAACTGCAGCAGCGCGCCGCCGCCTTCCGCAGCACGGAGATCCTGGACCGCCACGGCCGCCCCCTCTACATCCTGAACGACCCGCAGGGCGGCCGGCGCAAGGTGGTCCCCCTTTCCGCCATCTCGCCCTGGCTCATCCGAGCCACCTTGGCCACAGAGGACCCCCACTTCTACCAGCACCCCGGGGTGGACCCCGTAGCCGTGGTCCGCGCCCTCTACTACGACCTCCGCTACGGCGCGCCGATGGTGGGCGGCAGCACCATCCCCCAGCAACTGGTCAAACTGGTCTTCCTGAGCCCTGAGCGGACCCTGGAGCGCAAGGTCAAGGAGGCGGTGCTGGCCGCCGAGATCAGCCGCCGCTACCCCAAGGACACCATCCTGGAACTCTACCTCAACGAGGTCCACTACGGCAACCTGGCGTACGGCGTGGAGGCCGCAGCCCAGATCTACTTCGGCAAATCGGCCGCGGACCTCACCCTGGCGGAGGCTTCGTTCCTGGCTGGCATCCCCCAGGCCCCGGCCCGCTACGACCCCTACACCAACTTCGCCGCCTGCAAGGCCCGCCAGCAAGTGGTCCTCAACCTGATGGTCAGGCACGGCTTCCTCTCGCCCCAGGAGGCCGAGCGCGCCCTGGCCGAGCCGCTCCACCTGGCCCCCCGCAGTGCGAGCCTGACCATGCGCGCCCCCCACTTCACGGTCTACGTCCGTGAGCAACTGGAATCGCGCTACGGCCCCCAAGTCCTCTACCGCAACGGCCTGCGCGTCGTCACCACGCTGGACCTGGACCTCCAAACCGCAGCCGAGGAGGCCCTGCGGGAGCACCTGGCCAGCCTGGCCGACCGAAACGCCCACAACGGC
>DAOTYM010000495.1:0-1572 GCA_034434775.1 Anaerolineae bacterium
TCAAAGGTCTGCTCCCACTCCTGCTTGGCGCGGGCCACCTGGGCAAAGAGGCGGTCGTTCTGGAGGGCAACGGCCAACTGGCCAGCCAGGACCTCCAAGGCCTCCACATCGCCCTGGTCAAACGCCCCTACCTCGTCGTCCTGCAGGTCCAGCACGCCGATAACCTCTTCGCCCATCCGCAGAGGGACTGCAACCTCCGCACGCGCCTCCGGGAGGAGCTCAAAGAAGAGGAAATAGGGGTCCGAGGCCACATCGCGGGCCAGCCACGGCTTCCCCGTCTCAAAGACGTGGGTGACGATCCCCTTCCCCAGCGGGATCTGCGCTCCGTAGGGCAGTTCGCCGCCCACGAACCCCCCAGCCCCGGCCACCCATTCCAACCGCCCTTCCCGCAGCAGGAAGAGGGAGACGCTGTAGCAGTCCAGAGCCTCCCGGATGCGCTGGGCGGCGCGCATGGGAAAGGGCTGGGTCTCGTCCAGGGCGATGAGTTCCCGCGCCGTCTCCCCGATGGCCTTGAGGCGCTGGGCCATGCGGACCTGCCGCTGGTAGAGGAGCGCGTTCCCCACAGCCAGGGCCGCTTGCTGCCCCACGCTCTGGAGGAAGGCGAAGTCGTCCTCCGTGAGGGGGGCGTCCTCGGGCCCCACCTCCACGTTGAGGATGCCCAGGACCTCGCCGCCCGTTTTCAGGGGCACGCAGATCTCCTGCACCGTGTCGGGGTTGCAGGCCACGTAGTGGGGGCTTTCGCGCACATCTCGGAGGAAGGCGGGCTCCCCCGTGCGGAAGACGAAGCCGCTCACGCCTTCCCCTGTTGTCAGGAGGGGGAGCGCACAATCGTGGCCCGCGACGGCCACGGGCACCAGGAGGCCCTCCCGGTGCAGGGCCACGTGGACCCGCGCGTAGCCGAACGTCTCCCACAACTCGCGCACCAGGGACCGGAGGAGCGCCTGGAGGTCCAGGGTGGAACTCAAGAGGAGAGATAGATGCTGGAGCGACTGGAGTTGCTGCAGGCGGCGCTCCAGACCGGGTTGGGGGGCGGAGGGCCCCGAAGAGCCGCTGACCTCAGGGAACCGGGTATCGGTGTTCACTGGCTCCCCCGCACGCATTCCGCCCGATGTGAGGGCCTGTGCTCCCCACGGAGCCTCCGGAGAACCCTTCTCCACGGGCAGCCCGCATGTTGCAGGCCACCCTTTCCAGCCCCATTGTAATACATGAAGGTCTGTCTGTCAACGGGGCTAGGGGCTTTTCCAAGCAGGGGCGAGGCATGCCTTGCCCCTCTTGGAAATGAGTAAAGGAATGGGCCTGGCGCAGGCGCAAACGATTCGTTTATTCGTTCCTCCATTCGTTGACGGCATTGCCAAGCCGCCGATGCAGATCGGGGCTCAAAACCCGGCGTCGGCCTGCGCCGACGCGGCCGTGCAGGGGGCTCGCCGGTAGGGGCGATTCACGAGCCGCCCTGGACCCGTAGGGGCAATTCATGAATTGCCCCTACAGACCTCACCTTTCCCCCGACCCCCTCCCTCTCCATCCGCTGATGGAGAGGGAGGGGGCTAGGAGGTGGGTGAGGTCAACCCAGGC
>DAOTYM010000496.1:0-7334 GCA_034434775.1 Anaerolineae bacterium
ACGTGCTCGTGGCGGTCGCAGTGCTGGTCCTCCTCCTCGTGAGCATGGTCCTGAAGTAGGCTGGCGGCCTGCGCCCCTCCTGGCGGTACCTCCTCTGGCTTACCCCGGGGGCGATTCGTGAATCGCCCTAAAGTTGACAAACAACATATAGTTTGGTATACTTGTTTCAGAACATGAGCCCGTTCCCCGGCCGGGCCGGTTCTCAGAGACCCGCTCTTCCACTGCCAGGAGGTTGGGGGATGACATCCCGCTTGGCCAAGGGCCTCCTCTTGTTTTCCCTCGTGCTGAGCCTGGTCGTGCCGCCTTCGCCCACGCTGGCCAGTTCCCCCTCCAGTGAGGAAGTGCTCCCACCGGGGCCTCCGCTGCGCCCTCAGGCTCCACCGCGCCTCGCGTTCCTCTACCCGCAGGTGGTTTTGCGGGCGCCGCAGGCCGCGCCTCCCGCGCGCCAGGGGGCCTTCCCGGACCTGAACCTGCGGGTCACCGTCACCGCTGAGCCCACCCAGGTCCCCACCTGCGGCACCATCACCTTCACCATCGGCATCACCAACAGCGACGTGGTGACGGCGACCGCCCTCCGCGTCACCAGCACCATGCCGAGCGGCTTCGTGCCCTCGCAGCGGACCTGGTCTGTGGGGAACCTGCCTCCTAACGGCTCCTGGTGGGGACAGGCCGTCTTCACCCCCGATTGCGGCGCAGCCTCCGGCCAGAACACCACCACCGTCTCCTATGCCGAGGGCGCGGCCATCGTGCGGCAGACGGAGTTCACGGTGCTCCCCTGCGCCATCACGGTGGAGAAAGACCCCGCCACCGTGTCCGCCGAGGTGGGCGATGTGGTGACGTGGACGGTGACCGTTCGCAACACGGGGTACGGGGTGGTCTCCAACGTGGAGGTGACGGACACCCTCGGCCCCGGCCTCCAGCACCTGAGCGGGCCGCTCCATGCTACGTACCCTAGCATCGGCATCGGGGAGGCGCGGGCTTTCACCATCACGGCCCGGGTGAGCCAGTGCAGCGGCCTGGATAACGTGGCGGAGGCTGCCTGGGGCTGCGGCACGGGGGCCTGCCAGACCCAGACGACCAAGGCCAGCGTTGCCCTGGTGGTGAAAGAGCCCCTCCTGGACTACACCCTCCCAGCCTTCAACGTGGACTACTGCACAGGGTCGGGCACCTTCGCCATCCCCGTGCGGAACGTGGGCGAGGGAACGGCCTACAACGTGCTCCTGAGAGTGGATCTGTCCCCCTTTACGGTGTCCAACGTCTCGGCCGGCGCGGTGTACACACCTGGAGTGGGGTTCGCCCTGCCGGACATCCCCGCGGGCGGCCAGTACCTGCTGACCTTTGACCTGACCCTGCCGGATGTCTGCACGGCGCCCAGCGGGGGGAGTTTCCTCTTTGAGCCACTCTACCACAACGCCTGTGGCGAGCCCTTCTATCCCCCAGTGAAGGAGACCTCCTGGGGCGTGACAGGGCAGCCTCAGGGGCTTGCTGTGAGCAAGAGCGCGCCCTCGGAAGTTTACCGGGGCGACCTGGTCACGGCCACGATCACGGTGGATGCCCGCGGCATCGCGGATGTGCGGGTGACGGATACGATCCCTTCCGGCTGGATCCTGGTGGACGCGGACGGCGCCACCCAGATCGGCAACCAGTTGGTCTGGACAGAGACAGGGGATGCCCTCTACACGTACCACCCCGTCTTCCGGGTCCCCTTTGACGATTGTTCGGTCTGCGGCACCGCGTCCGTGAACGCCGTGGTGGCGACAGGGCGCGATTGCCAGGATTGCCTGCGCACGGACAGCGCTTCCACCACCACCCACGTCCAGTGCGCCGGTCCTTTGGTGACCTCCAGCAAGTCCATCGCCTCGCCGGTGGAGAACTGCACCACGACGGTGGTCACCAACACTTACACCTTCAGCCCCACCTTCCCGGTCACCCCATCGTGGGGCAGTCTGGTCTTCACCGAGACGCTGGAACACATGGCCTACGTGCCCGGGAGCGTGGGCATCTGGGCCTCCGATGGGGTGCAGGCGTGCCCGGTCAACGCCACGGTGGAGGCCGGCAACGACCTGGTGCTGAGGAACTTCGCCCCCACCTGCGGGATCACCGTGCCCGGGTCAACACTTTACATAACTTACACCGTCTCGGTGACATCCCCATCCCCCTGCCAGGACCTCACCTGGTACGACTGGTCCTACCTGAGCCTGGGCGCTGTGGGGAACGACCCCTGCACCGACGTGGGCGGGCTGGCGGAGGGGGCTTTTGCCACCATCGCTGAGCCTTCCATGTCCATGTCCGTGGGTGGGATGCCGGGCACAGTGGGGGACTGCGGAGTCTACACCTTCACCCTCACCGCCCAGCGGACCTCTGCAGTGGGGGCCTACGACGCGGAGGTGTTCTTCCCCGAGACGAACTACCGCCTGATTGAGGTGATCGGCATCGCTGGGGCCATGCCGGTCTACACGGTGACCGACGCGCTGGGCTGGCACTGGTACTACTCCGACACCTTCGCCTCGGCGGCGTCCAGCGCCATCACGCTGCGGGCGCAGAAGGTGTGCGGTGCGCCAGGGACCCTGGCGGCCACCGTCTACTACGACAACCGGTGCAACAACGATGAGACCTACGGCCGCACTTGTTCCGCCAGCGGGAGCGTGAGCCCGTCCGTTTGGGACCCGCGGCCCATCATGTACAAGGAGCCCAGGCTCCTGTGGGCCAATGGCGACATAGTCACCTGGACGCTGGGGGCGGTGAACAGCGGGGCAGGGACCGCGTACTCCGTGTTCCTGAGCGATACGCTGGGGTCCGGGCTCCGCTACCTGGGTTCCACCATCACCTCCACCATGGGGTCGGCGGCGGGTGTGGTGCCGGTGGCCTCGGCGCAGGTGGTGACGTGGTTCGTGCCGCAGATGCTGCCGGGCGAGAAGGTGACCCTCCGGCTGTGGGCCGAGGTCGTCGGGTGCGCCGACCTGACCAACACTTTCGCTGGCGAGCAGGGGTGCCAGGGCCAGGTCTGCAGGACGGGCGGTCCCCTCACCTCGGTGGTGGAACTCCCCAAGACGGTGATGCTCAACACCAACACCTTCCTCTCGCCGATAGACACGTGCATGACGCGCACCGTGACGGCCACCGTGCGCAACGCCGGCCTGATGAGCGTCTACACCGCCACGGTGACGGAGACGCTGCCCACCGGCCTCCAGTACGTGCCAGGCTCAGCGCGCTACAGCGTGGATGGGGGGCCGTGGGTCTCGGGCGGGGAGCCCACGGTCGTCGGGCAGAACCTGGTGTGGGATACAAGCGCCGGGGGAGGGTTGGGTGCGTACCTGGCACGCCTCTACCCGGGGCAGGTCATCTACCTGGCCTACGACGTGCAGGCCGACTGCGCCTTCGGCGGCGGGACCCTGGCCATTCAGACCGCCTACCGCGACGTCTGCGGCACGCCGCTCACCTCGCAGCGCAGCACCTATGTGATGGGCGCTCTCCAGCCCCAGGTGAGCCTGAGCAAGCAGGGGCGGAACGTCACCACGGGCTCGTCCTATGGGAGCACGGTCTACGCTGAGCCGGGCCAGACGGTGGAATGGCGGGTGATCCTCTCCAATGGCGCGTCCGCGGCGACGGCCTACCAAGTCGCCCTGACGGACGTCCTCCCCAGCAACGTGACCTATGTGAACGCCAGCCCCACGCCCAGCGCCACCGCGCCAGTGACCTGGTGGGTGGGGAGCCTGAACCCAGGGGAGAGCCGCACCTTCTACATCACGACCACGGTGAACGCCGGCGGATGCACGACCTCGGACACCCAGAACCAGGCCTCTGCGTCCTGGGGGTGCCCCAACGGGTGCACGGCTGGCACGCGCACCGCCTCCGCCAGCCTGCGGACCCGCCCGAGGATCCCTTCGAGCAACGTCACCCTGGCGCCGTCGTCGCTGCACCAGTGCGGCGGCGTCATCACCGTGACGCTGAACAACAGCGGCCCACCGGCCTACAACATCTGGCTGACCGATACCCTGCCCACCGGTTGGGCCTATTCGGAGACCCTCTCGGCGACGACGACGCCGTCTTCCTATCCCACACCAGGGGCGAACCCAGCGGTCTGGACCTGGACCACGCTCCCCACCGGGCAGACCCGGCTGGTCTTCCGCGTGCGGAATGCCGCCAGCGACGTGTGCGCGGTGCCGGTGGCGGGCAACCAGGTGGTCAACCTGACCTACGAGGATGCCTGCGGCGTGGCGTCCAGCACGCAGAAGAGCGGGAGCCTCAGCGTGCAGTCGCCGAACCTGACCATCACCAAGGAGCCAGAGACCCAGACGGTTCCGGAGGGTGGCGTTGCCCACTGGACCGTCACCCTGACCAATACGGGCAACGGCGTGGCGACCAACATCCTGGTCACCGATGTGCTGGGGGCGGGGTTCGCCACGGCCGGCGTGGTGGAGGGGGATGGCACCGTGCAGGGCTCTGGCCCCATCACCATCACCTGGGGCCCCCTCACGCTGAACCCCAACCAGGTCTGGACGCGCCACGTGACGGCCACGCTGGACTCCACGGTGGATTTCCGCAACGTGGTGACGGCCACGGGCGCGTGCGACGTGGGGTGCGTGTACGACACGGCCACCGACACGGCCTATGTTTCGGCCTTTGAGTTCGCCAAGGAGCCGGCCACGCAGGTGCGGACCATCGGCGAGTTCGCCGTCTTCACCATCACGGTGAACTACTACAAGGCCGTACCGTACCGCAACGCGGCCATCGTGGATACGCTGCCCTCCGGCCTGCGCTTCGTCACCAGCACGGTGGACGGCGTGCCCACCATGCCCGTCTCCAACGGCCAGACCTACACCTGGACCTACGGGAGCGGCGTCGGGCCGGTGCAGAGCACGGTGGTCATCACCGCTGTGGTGGAGGACGTGCCGGCGAACCACGATGGCGTCGTTCTGGACAATAGGGCGGGGTTCGTCTGGGAGGAACAGCAGGGCGGCGAGTGGATCCCCTATGAGGAAGAGGCCCACGCCCAGGTGCAGATCGTGGAGCCCCGCCTTGCCCTGAGCAAGCGTGTGGCCTCGTCCACGGGGGCGCTTTCCAACCTGGATGGGACGGCGTACCTCACCTACACCCTCCTCCTGACCAACACCGGGACGAGCCCAGCCTACCACCTGCGGGTGACGGATACCCTCCCGGCGGGCATCAGCGTGACCGCGCAGTACGGCGGCGATGCCCGCAGCGGGCCCGTGGCTGGCCCAGGGGTGCTGACCTGGACGGTGGACTTCCTGAGCCACCAGGCGCCGGGGAACCAGGTGGCCCTGACCTACACGGCCCGCATCTTGGGGGCCCCAGCGGGCGGGGTGCTGACCAACACTGCCCAGGCCACGTACGCTTCCTTCACGGAGACGGTCTCCGACGAGGTGCGGCACTACGGCCCCCTGACGGACCGGCAGGCGGTGCAGGCTGCGCCGGTGACGATGGTCAAGGGGTGGACCCCGACCACGCTGCGCCTCGGAGATGTGACAGACGTCCGCATCACCACCACGGTGCCTGCAGGCACGGTGGCCTACTACCCGCGCGTGGTGGACATCCTGCCGCGGGGCTACACGTTTGTGCCGGGCTCCTTCGCCCACGGGCCCAACGTGAGCCTGAACCTGCCAGGCGACGCCCAGGGCGGCCACCCCTCGGTGCCGGGGAACCCGGAGGTCTGGTACCCGCCGCCCTCGTACTTCGGCGGGGCCTTTGGCCCGGACAACCAGATGGTGGACGCCTACTACGCCACGGTCACAGCCACCCTCACCGCGCCCTTCGTCTTCACCGAGACCTTCCAGGTGCAGTTGACCGGGGTCGGCGAGCCGCCCACGTCTACCGTCTACTACACGCCGGTGACCTCTGCCCAGAGCCAGTGGAGTGTGCTCAACACAGCCCACACCCGCTGGAACGTGGTGGACCACGGCCAGTACCAATACGGGCCCGACGACCGCGTGACGCCCGACAGCGTGGTGGCGGGGACGAACATCCAGCCGCACCTGGGGATCGCCAAAGACGTGGCCCCGCCGGAAGGGTCGCTGGTGGGCGCGGGGGCCCTCGTGACCTACACCCTCACCCTGACCAACGACGGCTGGGGCCCCGCCTACGATATCCAGGTGCGGGATCAACTTCCGGATGGGCTGGCCTACGTCTCTTCCAGCATCGCGTCGTCGGCGCCACCGACCATCACGTTCCTGCTCCAGCCCTCTCCAGGGGCCACCGGCACCCTGGACTGGGTGGTGAGCGAACTGTGGGGCCGGGGCTGGCATGGCGGGCAGGTGGTGACCGCGGCGCTGACAGTGGTGGCCCAGGTCGGGGATGCCATCGGGGCTAACCTCACCCTGAACAACGTGGGCCAGGTCCCGTACTACGACTCGCAGCCTGGGCCAGGCGTGACCACGACCCTCGGCACCATCCAGAGGCCCTACAGCGACGGGCAGGACAGCGCCAGCCTCCGCACGCCGGATGGGGCGATGGGCAAGGCGGTGGCGTACCCCGTCTCGCCCACCATCGGCTCCACGGTGGTCTACACCTTGACGGTTCCCCAGCCGCCCATCACGGCCACCCTCTACAGCGTGCGGGTGACGGACACTTTGGACAGCCGCCTGACGGTCCTCTCCGCCGTGGCCTCCGGAGGCGTGAACCCGCAGGCCGGCTGGAACGGACAGGTGGTCACGGCGACCTTTGACTCCATCCCCCACGACATGCAGGGGTTCGTGGTGATCACCGCGCGCATCAACAGCAGCGCGGCCGCGGGGCACGTCATCCCCAACAGCGCGCAGTTCCGCCACCGGGATGGAGGGCCGTACACCTCGCCGACGGTGAACGTACCGGTCTACGAGCCGGTCCTCTCCATCGCCAAGGATGTGGCTCCTGCGGTGGTGCCCTTCGGGCAGACGACGGTCCTCTTCACCGTGACCGTGTCCAACGGGGCTGGGCCGACCGTTTCGCCGGCCTACGACGTTGCGATCACCGATACGCTCCCTCCGGGCCTCGGTGCGCCCATCGGATGGGGGTCGCCGGTCGGGACCTACCTGCCGGCCACCAACCAGGTGGTCTGGAACCTGGCCAGCCTGGGGGTGGGCGAGAGCCGGACCATCACCTTCACGGCCACCCTGACCGGCACGGGCGGGGCTGGGTCCACCCAGACCAACTGGGTGACGGCCACGGCGACCTCGCTCCCGGGGGATGCGCCAGGCGAGAAGGGGTACGGCCCGGTGGGCGACGACGCGTCCACCCAGTTCCCGCTGGCCCGCCTGAGCAAAACGGAAACCTCGGGGTATCCCTCGCCGGACGGCGTAGCGACCATCGGCGAGGTCATCACCTTCACCTTGTGGTAC
>DAOTYM010000497.1:0-3969 GCA_034434775.1 Anaerolineae bacterium
GCTGGACCACAATAAAAAATTCCGTTTTCGGCCGTGCAGGTCACGGTTGCAGTCTCATAGTAGGGGCGCACGGCCGTGCGCCCCTACCCAGGATTACATATCGTCAAGAACCACCGTGGCGTAGTACAGAGGTCCGCAGGGGCGATTCACGAGTCGCCCCTCCCTATCCCCCGCCACAGGGAGGGGAGACCTGGCTCCCCTCGCGGCAAGGTTCCGCGGGGGCTGGGCAGGCCTCGCGCCCGCCCCGAGCCCTGTCAACGGATTTTCGGGAACGGATTGGACGGACCTGCGACCTTGGTGGCAGAGGGGAAAAAGGACCCCCGCCATAGGCGGGGGTCAGGGGCTAGCGGATGAACTGGGGCGTCGGGGTGGGCGGGATTTTGTCCGGCGTCAGCATCCGCTGGATCTGGGCAGCGGCGCGCTGTTCCTGGAGCCATTTGTCCAGGGCCTGGGCCCGTGCCTCTTCCAAGGCCGTCTCGTCCAGGGGCCGGTTGGGGTCGCGCTCTTCCACCTTGATGATGTGGTAGCCGTACTGGGTCTTGACCGGCTCGCTCAACTCGCCCACGGGGAGGGAGAAGGCCACCTCCTCAAACTCCGGCACCATGCGCCCGCGGGGGAACCACCCCAGGTCGCCGCCCTGGTCCTTGGTGCTGGTGTCCTGGGAGAACTCCTTGGCCACTGCCGCGAAGTCGTCCCCAGCCTTCAGCCGGTTCAGGACCAGGCGCGCCATCTCCTCGTTTTGGACCAGGATGTGCCGGGCGTGGACCTGCTCGGCTGTGGTCGGGACGCGCGCCTGGAGCACCGCCTCCAGTTTGCGCTGCAGCAGTTCGGCCTCCACCAGTCTCTTGTAATCCGTCTCGCTCAGGCCCGCGACCTGCTTCAGCGTCTGCAGGTAGTTCTCGTACGCCTTCTGGAACTCCTCCAGCGTCATGGGGGCGACGGTCGGCGTCGGCGTCTGGGTGATGGCCTGCGTGTCCGTCAGGATGGGGGTCGGCGTGGGCGTGGGGGGATTGCGCACGAACCCGAACTGCTCTTCAATCTCCGCCTGGATCTCGGACGGGGTGACGACGATCCCCTCCTTCTGCGCGCCCTGGCGGATGAGTTCCCGGTCTATGGCCTGCTCCAGGACGAAGGTATCCAGCGAGAGGAGCTGGGACTGGGCCTGCTGGAGCAGTTGGTCTATGTACGACGTCAGGAACTCGGCCCCTTCCTGGCCCTGGTACTGGGCCTTCTGGCTCTCCAGGCGGGCGATGTAGTTCTGCAGGTTCCAGCGCTGGTAGCGCCAGAGTTTCTGGTACTCGTCGGTGCGGATGGGCACCCCGTTGACCACGGCCACTGGAGAGGAGGGCTTGCCCACGAACTCCTGGTAGAGGCCCGCGGCCAGCAGGCCGATGACCAGGAGGGCCACGATGCCCAGGCCGATCAGCAGCCAGCGCTGGCGCTCGCGGTCCCTGCGGCTGATGGCGATCTGCTTCTTGGTCAGTTCCTTCGCGGGCTTCTCGCGCCGTTTGCCCATCCGAACCTCCCCGGGTCAGGGTGCGGGGGCTGGCCCCTTGGGCCAGCCCCGGTGTGCAGGGATGCTCCGCCTCGGCCTACCGTTCGGGGAACGACCCCGTGCGGATGTGCTCGGCGGTGAAGGGGAGCAAGGCCAGGTGGCGGGCCCGCTTGATGGCCACGGCCAACCGGCGCTGGTGCTTGGCACAGGTGCCAGTCTTGCGGCGGGCCATGATCTTGCCCTGTTCCGTGATGAACTGGCGGAGCAGGCCGACATCCTTGTAGTCTATGGTGTCCACCTTGTCCACGCAGAACTGGCACCGCTTCCGGCGCGAGGCGGCGTAGCGCCGCTGCTGGCCTCGCCCAGAAGGCCGCCTGGGCTCTTCCTCTTCTTCCAGTTCCTCTAGCTCTTCGTCCTCGTAATCACTGGGCATGAAAACGTCCCTCCCTCAGATGTCCATCCACGGCTCCCGTCTCTCGGGGGCCGGCCTCCTGGAACAGGGCTCACTCGTCCAGGAAGATGACCTCCTCGGCCACCAGTTCGGTGCGGTGCCGGGGCTGGAGGTCCTCCCCCTGCCACGCGCGCGTTTGGAGGTGGCCCTCCACGTAGACCCTGCTTCCCTGTCCCAAGCGCCTCTTGCACTGCTCGGCCAGGTCCCCCCAGGCCACCACGTGGAACCATTCCACGGTATCCTGCTGTTCCCCGTCGGAGGAAACCCAGGCCTGGTTGACGGCCACGCTGAACGAGGTGACGGCCTTGCCGCTGGGGGTGTAGCGCATCTCCGGGTCGCGCCCCAGTTGGCCGATGATCATGACCTTGTTCAAGCCTCTGGGCATGGCGTCGCGCTCCCTGGCTGGCCTTCCAGCCTCTGGTGGGGCAGGGGCCGGCCTCCCGGCACGGGGGACCGGTTCAGGTCTCGTCGGTCCGCACCAGGAGGTGGCGGAGCACAGGCTCGGTCAGTTTCAGGGTCCGTTCCACCTCGGCGATCCCTTCTGGGGTCAAAAGGGCGCGCAGGAGGACGTAGGTCCCCTCCCGGAAGCGCTTGATGGGGTAGGCCAGTTTGCGCCGGCCCCACACATCCACGCGGGTGACCTCGCCTTTGGTGCTGGTGATGGCCCTGGTGACGCGGTCCGTGACCGCAGCGACCCCTTCTTCGTCCTGGGTCGGGTCCACGATGAAAACCAGTTCGTACTCTCGCATGCGGGCTCCTTTCCTCGGGATTGCCCCTGGTCTCGCCGGGAGGGCTCCCAGCGGCCAGAAGCAGAAAGGGACGAGGGCCCGAATGCCCTCGCCGCGAGACTCGCTGCACTTTAGCACACCTGGCCAATTTTGGCAAACGGGGGATGGGTTTCCGGCGCGGGTCAGGCCCTCTCCCGCCGCAGGGCCTGCGCGAGGGCGCGGATGTGGGCCGGCGTCGTGCCGCAGCAGCCCCCCACCACGCGGGCCCCATCCTCCAAGGCGGCCGCGGCGTTGGCGGCGAACTCCTCCGGACCCACGTCAAACACCGTCCGGCCGCCCTCCAGGTGCGGCAGCCCAGCGTTGGGCTTGTACCAGAGGGGGGCTTCCGGCGCGGCGGCGTGGGCGGCCCGCAGCGCGGCCGCGTTGTCGGCCAGGGAACGCCCGCAGTTGACCCCGATGGCCGCCAGCCCCATCGGCCAGAGCCGCTGCACCATCTGCTGAGGGGTGACCCCCATCATGGTCCGCCCGTGGGTGTCAAAACTCATGGAGCAGACGATGGGGAGGTCCGTGGCCGAGCGGGCACCCTCTATGGCCGCTGCCGCCTCTTGCAGGTCGGCCATGGTCTCAATAAGGATGAGGTCGGCGCCTCCCTCGGCCAGGACGCGGGCCTGCTCCCGGAAGAGAGCCACAGCCTCCTCGTAGGTGACCTTGCCCAAGGGGGCCAGGAGGTCGCCCAGGGGGCCGATGTCGCCCGCCACCAGCGCGTCCTTGCCGGCCGCCTGCCGGGCCAGCCGCACCGCGGCGCCCACCAGTTCCTCCATGCGCGCTCCGAGGCCGGCTTTCGCCAGTTTGTGGCGGCTCCCGCCGAAGGTGTTGGTCAGGATGACCTGCGCACCGGCCTCCAGATAGGCCTCGTGCATGCGCAGGATGGCGTCCGGTCGCTCCACGTTCCAGAGTTCCGGGGGCGTGCCCGGCGGAAGCCCCTCCGCCTGAAGCCAGGTCCCTGTGGCCCCATCGGCCACCAGGACTTCCCCTTGCGCCAACCGTTCCACGAACCCCATGATGCGCCTCCCCAATGCGTGTTGTGTGCTCGCCCCCTGGGCTCAGTCCCCGAAGAAGGCCGGCCCGTAGAGGGTGAGGGTCAAGAGGATGTCCACGCCCGCAAACCAGGCGAACCCCCAGAAGAGGCTGGGGCGTGCGCCCCTGCGGGCGTAGAGGGCGGTCGCCCCGGCAGCCGCCCCCACGATGGCCAGGGGCAGCCCCCAGGTCAAGGCTGGGGCAGCCCAGGCCGGCAC
>DAOTYM010000498.1:0-1894 GCA_034434775.1 Anaerolineae bacterium
CCGGCAGCCCGCGAACTCCTCCCAGCCCTGACGGAGGCCCGGGAGGGCGAGGTCCTGAGGCACCTGGGCCCCTACTCCCTGAAGCGCCTCCTGGAACCGCCGGAAGGGGGCCGCTGGCACGAGGTCCGGCTGGAGGGCCCCAAGCCCCGCTTCTACGAGGTGGCCGCCGAGCCGCTGCGCGGGGCAGAGGAGGGCGCGGGCTGGGTCCTGGTGCTGCGGGACGTGACGAGGGAACGGGAAGCCCGGCAGCAGGAGGAAGCCCAGGCGCGCCTGGCGGCCATCGGGCAACTGGCGGCTGGCATCGCCCACGACTTCAACAACATCCTCACCGGGATCATCGGCTTCTCCCAACTCCTGGCCCGGCGCGACGACATCCCCGAGGACGCCCAGCGCACCCTGGAATCCATCAGCGCACAGGGGCAGCGGGCGGCCCAGTTGGTGCGCCAGATCCTGGACTTCAGCCGCAAGTCCGTGTCGCAGCAGCGCCCCCTGGACCTGGTGCCCTTCATGGAGGAAGTCCTCACCCTCCTGCAGCGGACCGTTCCGGAGAGCATCCACATCTCCTACTCGCCGCCGCCCGTCAGCGTGTGGGTCATGGGGGACCCGGTCCAGTTGCAACAGGCGCTCATGAACCTGGTGGTGAACGCCCGCGACGCCATGCTGGGCGAGGGCACCCTGACGCTGGGCCTGGAGGTGGTGGACCTGGGCCCCGGAGACATCCCCCCAGTGCCAGAGATGGGGCCGGGCCGGTGGGTGGCCCTTTCGGTGGGAGATACCGGCTGCGGCATGCCTTCCGACTTCATCCCCCACATCTTTGAGCCCTTCTTCACCACCAAGCCCCTCCACGAGGGCGCAGGGCTGGGGCTTTCCCAGGTCTACGGCATTGTCAAGCAGCACCGCGGCCACATCCAGGTGGAGACCGAGGTGGGGAAGGGGAGCACCTTCACCCTCTACTTCCCCTTCTACGCCCCTGAGGAGAGGCCCGAGGCACGGGAGGAAGAAGCGGCCCTGCCCCCCGTGGAGGGGAAGGGGCAACTCATCCTGTTCGTGGAAGATAACCACGCCGTGCGGGAGGTGGGCCGCCGGATGCTGGAGGACCTGGGGTACCAGGTGGTGGTGGCCCCCTCCGGCCAGTGGGCCCTGGACCTGTACAAGAAACTCGCCCCGAGGATCGCCCTGGTCATCAGCGACATGGTGATGCCAGGGATGAGCGGCAGGGAACTGCTGCGGTTCATGCGGGACCTCAACCCCTCCGTGAAGGTCCTCCTCATGAGCGGGTATCCCCGGGGCATGGATGCCCCGGACCTCTCCTCGCCCGGGGTGGTAGGCTGGCTGCCCAAGCCCTTTGACCGGGACAGCCTGGGCCGCGCCGTGGAGCAGGCCATCGGAGAGCCGTGAGGCTGGCAGTGGAGGGCAGGGGATGACCTCACCCGCCCCCGCCCGAGCAGCATCCCTCTCCGGCACGGGGACCTGGAGGGGCGATCCATGAACCGCCCTGGGCCAGGGAGTGAGGTCCGTAGGGGCGCCCGCCAGCGCGGCTCGCTTCTGGGGAGGTGCGGGACGATGGCGATCCGTGAGCAAGGGCCAGGCACGCGGTTCCGGGTCCTCTCGGACGAGCAGATGGAGGAAATCCACTGGGCAACCCTGGAGGTCCTGCGCCGCACCGGGGTGAAGGTCCTCTGCCCAGAGGCGCGGGAGGTCTTCCGCGAGGCCGGCTGCTGGGTGGAGGGCGAACGGGTGCGCATCCCCCCAGCCCTGGTGGAGTGGGCCCTGGCGATGGCTCCTTCCCAGGTGGTCCTCTGCAACAGCCGGACCCTGGAGCCAGCCCTGATCCTGAGCGGCCGACGCACCTATTACGGCCCCGGGGCCGATACGCCCCACATCGTGGACCCCT
>DAOTYM010000499.1:0-9826 GCA_034434775.1 Anaerolineae bacterium
GCTGGACAGCCACGGCTTCATCAACCTGGATGCGCCCATCCTCACCCCCTCGGCTTGCGAGGGCACGACGACCCTCTTTGAGACGGACTACTTCGGCACCCCGGCGTACCTGAGCCAAAGTGGGCAACTATACAATGAAGCCAACATCATGGCTTTCGGCAAGGTCTACTGCTTTGGCCCCACCTTCCGTGCCGAAAAGTCCAAGACCCGGCGCCACATCATGGAGTTCTGGATGGTGGAGCCGGAGATGGCCTACGTGGACCTGGAAGGGTGTATGGAGGTGGAGGAGCAGTTCGTCACCCACATCGTCCAGAGGGTGCTGGAGCGGCGGGCGCGGGAGTTGGCCCTTCTGGAGCGGGACCTGGAGCCGTTGCGGAGGGTGGAGCCGCCTTTCCCGCGCATCACCTACGACGAGGCGGTGGAGATCCTGAACCGCAAGGGGGTGCCCCTGGAGTGGGGGGAGGATTTCGGCGCGCCCCACGAGACGGCCCTGGCGGAGGAGTTTGACAAGCCGGTCTTCGTGCACCACTATCCGACGCAGTGCAAAGCCTTTTATATGGAGGAGGAACCCGATCGCCCGGAGGTGTGCCGGTCGGTGGACCTCCTGGCGCCGGAGGGATATGGGGAGATCATCGGGGGAGGGGAGCGGACGGCGAGCCTGGAACTCCTGGAGCGGCGCATTCGGGAGCACAACCTGCCTCGGGAGGCCTACGAGTGGTACCTGGACCTGCGGCGGTACGGGTCGGTGCCGCATTCGGGGTTTGGCCTTGGGGTGGAGCGGACGGTGATGTGGATCTGCGGCCTTCCGCACATCCGGGAGACGATCCCCTTCCCGCGCCTTCTGGAGCGGATTTATCCCTGAGTTGGGGTAAAGCACCGTATTTCGCGTAGTCATTGACTGCAGGCAATTGGAGGGGGAGGGAGGTTTCCTTTCTGAAACGGAAGGATAAACTATGCGAAATCCCGCCGGGCTTTCCTGCCTTCCCAGGCAGGAGCAGGAGGTGGACCTTGCACTTTGACCAGGCACGGCACGTCATCCTGGCCTCGCTGAAGCCAGTGGGGGAGGCCGAGAGGGTTCCCACGCCCGAGGCCTTGGGGCGGGTGGCCGCGGAGGAGGTGCTGGCCCCCGAAGACCTGCCCCGCATCCCTCTCTCGCGGGTGGATGGCTTCGCCGTGCGCTCCAGCGACGCGGCCCAGGCCGCGCCAGGGCACCCCGTCCGCCTCAGGGTGGGGGGCACGCTCCGGGCAGGGGAGGCCGCCTCCGCCAGGTTGGAGCCAGGCACAGTCCTCGCGGTGGCCACTGGCGCGCCGCTCCCCGCAGGGGCCGACGCCGTCATCCCCTGGGAAGAAGCGGTCATCCTGCCCCGGGGCAGCGATGTGCGCTCGGCCCAGGAGGTGCTCCTCACCTGCCCGGCGCGGCCGGGCGGGCATGTCTTCCAGCCTGGCGACCAGGCCCGCCGGGGAGAAGTCCTCCTGCGGCCCGGCGACGTGGTGGACCTCGCCGCCCTGGACACCCTGCTCAGCCAGGGCATCGCGTCCCTTTCCGTCTGGCGCAGGCCCCGGGTGGCCATCCTGCCCACGGGGAGCGAACTGGTCCCCTGGGACGCGCCAGAGGCAGCGCCCCACCAGGCCCGGTGTTCCAACGCCGTGCTCCTTGCCCGCCTGGTGGAGCAGGCGGGGGGCGTCCCCGTGCTCCTGCCCATCGCGCCGGACGACCGCGGGGCCCTTCGCCAGGCCATCCTCCAGGCCCTGGAGCGTTCCCCAGACCTCCTGGTCACGACGGGAGGGGCCTCCCACGGGCCCTTTGACTTCACGGTGGCCGCGGTGGCGGACCTGGGGGAGGTCCTCTTCGCCGACCTGGCCGTCAGCCCTGGCCAGGGGACGGCCTTCGGCCTGGTGCAGGGCGTGCCGGTCCTCTGCCTGCCCGGCGGCGCGCTCTCGGCCCGCATCCTGTTCCAGGTCCTGGGCTGGCCGGCGCTGCGCCACCTGGGAGGGCGGGAGCACGTCCTCCAACCCCGCGTCCGCGCCCGGCTCACGGAGGGGGTCCGGGCCCGGCCGGGGACCGTGCGGCTGTTGCCGGCATGCCTGCGCTGGGACGACAGCGCGGGCTGGCTCGCCACACCTCGCCACGCACGGGAGTTCCACTGCCCGGGCCAGTGGGAGGGGCTCCTCTTCATCCAGCAGGATGCCCAGGAGACGGCCGAGGCGGAACTCTGGGAGAGGCCATGAGGCACGCCAGGAGGCGTGCCCTACATCTGCGCGGAGGCTTTGCATGGCGCAACGCATTCCAGCCCTTTCGGTGGTGGGGAAGTCCGATTCGGGCAAGACCACGCTGCTGGAAAAACTGATCCCCGAACTCAAGCGGCGCGGCTACCGCGTCGCGGTGATCAAGCACGACGTGCACGGCTTCAGCATTGACATCCCGGGCAAGGACTCCTGGCGCCTCCAGCAGGCCGGGGCGGACCAGGTCCTCATCGCCGCGCCGGACAAACTGGCCCACATCCGCCGCCTGGAGCGGGAACTGCCCCTGGAGGAGATCCTCGCCGGCATCTCCGGGGTGGACCTCATCCTGACGGAGGGGTACAAGCGGGGGCCGCTGCCCAAGATTGAGGTCTCCCGCAGGGAGCGGAGCCAGGAACTCCTTTGCGCCGAGGAGGAACTGTTCGCCATCGTCTCGGACCAACGCTTCCCCCTGGCCGTGCCCCAGTTTGACCTGGACGACGCCGCAGGCCTGGCAGACCTGATTGAGGCGCGTTTTTTAATCACAGAGGACACAGAGAACACAGAAGACACAGAGAAGAGGGTTTTTTATAGCTAATCACAACAGAGAAAAAATTTTAGAAAAATTTACTTTGTGCTCTCTGTGTCCTCTGTGAAACAATCCTTGTGGCCTCTGTGAAACGATCCCTGAGGAGGGGGTGAGGTGGAGAGAGGGACGGAACTGGTCTTGGTGGGGGGCATTGTGGTGACGATGGACCCGCAGCGGCGCATCTTCCCGGAGGGCGCGGTGGCCGTGGCCGGCGACCGCATCGCCGCCGTGGGGCCGGCGGAGGAGGTGCTCCGGGGGCACCCCCACGCCGAGCGGGTGGACTGCCGCGGCACGGCCATCATCCCGGGGCTGGTGAACGCGCACACCCACGCCCCCATGAGCCTGATGCGGGGCATGGCCGACGACCTGCGCCTGGACGTCTGGCTCAACGGCTACATGATGCCCGTGGAGCGGGAGTTCGTGGACGAGGAGTTCTGCTGGTGGGGGACCCTCCTCTCCTGCGTGGAGATGATCCGCTCCGGGACCACCTGCTTCTGCGATATGTACTACTTTGAGGACGCCGTGGCCCGGGCCGCGGAGCGAGCCGGCCTGCGCGCCGTCTGCGGCGAGACCCTCATGAAGTACCCCACGCCAGACGCGCCCAGTTACGACCAGAGCCTCCTCTACGCTCGGGAGTTCCTGGCGCGGTGGCAGGGCCATCCCCGCATCGTCCCGGCTGTCGCGCCCCACGCCCCCTACACCTGCACCCAGGAGATCCTGGAGGAGGCCACGGACCTGGCCCTGGCCCACGGCGCGCCCCTCCTCATCCACCTGGCGGAGACGGCCCAGGAGGTGGAGGAGGCGCGGGAGGAAACCGGCCTTTCGCCGGTGGCCTGGGCGGACCGCGCCGGCGTCTTCCGCGCCCGGACGGTGGCCGCACACTGCGTCCACGCCACGGACGAGGACCTGGACCTCCTCGCGGCGCGCAGGGTGGGGGTGGCCCACAACCCGACGAGCAACCTGAAACTCGCCAGCGGCATCGCGCCCCTGGCGGGGATGCTCCAGCGGGGGATCGCCGTCGGCCTGGGCACCGACGGCGCGGGGAGCAACAACGACCTGGACCTCCTGGAGGAGGCCCGCCTGGCCGCGCTCCTGCCCAAGGGGACCTCGGGCAACCCCACCCTGGTCCCAGCCCGGGAGGCCTTCGCCCTGGCCACCATCGGCGGGGCTCGCGCCCTGGGATTGGCCGACCGCATCGGCTCGCTGGAGGTCGGCAAGCAGGCCGACCTCGCCGTGGTGGACCTGGACCGGCCGCACCTGACGCCCCTCTTCCGCCTCTCGCCCAACAACGTCTACTCGGCCCTCGTCTACGCCGCCAAGGGGGGCGACGTGCGGCACGTCCTGGTGGACGGCCGCTGGCTGATGCGGGATGGCGAGGTCCTCTCGCTGGACGTGGGGGAGGTGGTGCGCACAGCGCGGGAGATCGCCGCCCGGGAGGACGACTTCCTCAGCCGGCGGGAGCAGAGCCTGCTGGATAAGTTGCTGGCCATCGGCGGGCTGGAGCGGAAGGAGACCTTTGAGGTGCAGATCAAGGTGCGCATCCCCGACCGCTCCGTGGTGGAGGCCCGCCTGTGGGTGGAGCCGGACTTTGAGGTGGTGAAGCACACCCTGCGGGAGCAGTACGACACCTACTTCCTCTTTGACGACCCGCAGAAGGGGCGCATCCGCTACCGGGAGGATAACATCATCGTCACCGAGAGCGAGGACGAGTGGATCTGGGGGCGGGAACTGCCGGTGCAGCCCCGGTACACCCTGACCCTGATGGGCCCGGCCGTGGAGCGGGAGTACGAGAACCTGGTCATCCTGAGCCGCTCCCGCTTCACCTGCGACGCGCCCCACAGCCTGCGCTTCTACCGGGAGTACTTCGCCCCGGACCAGGAGAAGGAGGTGGTCAAGTGGCGGCGGCGGTTCCGGGTGCGCTTCCGCGGGGTGGACTTCGCCCTCAACTTTGACCGCCTGCGCAAGCCCCCCCGCGAGGGGACCTACCTGGAGGTCAAGAGCCGCACCTGGTCCCAGGCCGACGCCCTGCGCAAGGCGGAGATGATCTCCGAACTCCTGCGGGTGCTGCGGGTAGAGCCCCTGGAAGTGGTGAAGGAGGAATACGTGCAGTTCTGACCCCACCCCCTTGCTGCAGACCCCACCCTCTTACTCCCCCAGGCTGCCTGCGGCGGCTTCCCCCTCCCTCTCCATCAGCGATGGAGAGGGAGGGGTGGGGGTGGGTGAGGTCAGAGGTACTTCTTCAACAAGAGGCGCAGGCGCTCCCGGGCCTCGGGGGGGATGGCGTCGGGGGCCGTGCCCAGGGCCGTGGCCAGCGCGGAGCCGCAGGCGCAGGTCCGCTCCGGGGGCAGGCGGCGCACCAGATGCGGGAGGGCCCGCCGGGCCACCTCCACGTTGGCCCGCAGCCTCCTGAGGACCATCTCGTTGGTCACTGGCTCTTCTTCTTCCCGCCAGCAGTCGTAGTCGGTGACGTGGGCCAGGCTCACGAAGCAGAGTTCGGCCTCCCGGGCCAGTTGGGCCTCCGGCACGGCGGTCATGCCGATGATGTCCGCGCCCCACCGCCGGAAGAGGTGGCTCTCGGCCCGGGTGGAGAAGCGGGGGCCGTCCACGATGAGGTAGGTCCCGCCGTGGTGCACCCGCGCGCCGGCGGCCTCCAGGGCGTCGGCGGCCCAGCGGGAGAGGTCGGGGCAGTAGGGCTCGGCGAAGGCGATGTGGGCCGCCACCCCCTCGCCGAAGAAGGTGGCTGGGCGGCGCTTGGTGAAGTCCAGGAGTTGGTCCGGGATGACGAAGTCGCCCGGGGCGATCTCCTCCCGCAGGGAGCCGCAGGCCGTCACGCCGACGACGCGCTCCACGCCCAGGGCCTTGAGGGCGTAGAGGTTGGCCCGGTAGTTGACCTCGTGGGGGAGGAAGCGGTGGCCTTCGCCGTGGCGGGCGAGGAAGGCCACCACCCGTCCCTCCAGGTCCCCCAGGACGATGGGGCTGGAGGGCGGGCCGAAGGGGGTTTCCACCTCCACGGTCCGGAGGTGCTTCAGGCCCTCCAGGTGGTAGAGGCCTGTGCCGCCGATGACGCCGAGGGTGGGGTGAGGTGGTCGCTCGGACATGGGCCGGTTCCTCCCTTGCCTGTGGGCTCCCCAGAAAACAGACGGGCAGCGGAGAAGGGGCATGCCCCCGCTGCCCGGCGAGAGGTGGAGATGGCGGGAATCGAACCCGCGTCCGGAGAACTCGGTCCAGGGTGGTTGTACAAGCGTAGTCGGCCTTCTTGTGTCTCGCCGGAGCCGCCTCCGACCGACGGGATGCCGCCCCGGCCAGCCGATGCGGGGGGTCCCCGCCTTAGGCAGGCCGTATCGGCGTCCGACCTGCCGCGCCCCGCTGTGATGTCGCCAGGCCCCACGCCCAGCAGGGGGCAGCGTGGGCTGACGTGGTCACGCTTCTGGTGACCAGGGCACCTGCGCTACCCGATTAGGCAGCGAGAGCCACAGCAGGCTGCGCCACCTTCGGGAAGGCAAATGCCGGCTTGGGTGTGTTCTTGGCACTTATTGGCCGTTGCTCCCAGTTTAACGAGGAGAGAGCACCTCGGCTTGCCACCCGGGACCAGCCTTCCCCGTCGAAGCCTGTCATCCCCAGGTTCCGATTTATTATACCACAGGAAGCGCGATTGGGCAAGTTGCAGCCATTGCAGTTGCATGTTGCGCTGGCCATGGTAGGCGAACCGTCAATCGCCCGTATCGGTGCGGGTCAACGTCCCCTTGAGCCCTGATTTGGAACCAGTGCCCCTCGTGCGGAGCAATTCCCGGTGGCCGGAGTCAGGGCGAAACGAGAGGCCCAAGGCGCCCTTTGGACACGCGTTGACGCACTCAAGGCAGAGGATGCACTCGGTGGAGAGGACCCTCTGCCCATCCAAGATGTACTCCGGCACCTGGATGTCCATAGGGCACACCTTGGCGCACGCCCCACAGCGGTTGCACTTCTCGGGGTCGCCAGCGATCTTGAGCAGGGCAAACCGGCTCGTTGCCTTCTGCAGGGTGGGGATGGGACATCCGTATTTGCAGAAGGCCCGGTTATCCTGGAGCCCGTATGCCAGGGCAATGCCGGCGACGTAGTACAGCAGGTTCCCGCCGAGCAGCCAGTACAGTTCCACCGTGCTCTGGTCCTGCACCCGGTATCCCAGCCCCCACCACAACGAAAGCACAAGGCCCAGGCTGAGGGCAAAGTGGCCATAGCGCACGTAGCCCCACCGGGGGGCAAGCCTCCCCTGCTTGTTCCGCCGGTAGGGCAACAGGTCCAAGACCATCGCCGTCCAGCAGGCCCAGCCGCACCAACCCCGGTTGAACACGAGGGGGCCGGCCACCTTGGCCACCACATAGTGGATGACTGACCCGGCAAACCATCCCGCCAGGAGGTAGAAGAAGAAGCCCTCCAGCTGCATGTTTTCGTGCTGCAGGAGGCCCAGGAACACCAGCATGTAGGCGCCGACGAGAAACTGCGCAAGCCTACGTCCCCAAGGCTTCTGCCGCTTGGGAAGGGCGGAGTACGCACCAATCCCGATGCCCAGGGCGGCGCCAATATATCCGAAATTGTACAAGTAAAAGGTGCGCCCTGTGGCTTGCCACAGGACCACCGCAATGGCCCAGAAGATCCCTGCCATGGCCAGGGGCAGTTGAAGGTGGGCGAGGTTCCGAAGCCACCGAGACCTCACCGCATGTCCCTCCAGACGTGTTTTTTGGGCAACTTCAAGACCAGAATCCTTGTTATGAAGGCAAAGGCATTAACCAGGCTCTTCCTGGACCAGGGCCCAGATGCGCTTGAGCGGAACCTCAGCCTGCAGATCTCCGGGCAACTGGTGGAGGGAGGATATCATAGCCCCTCCGGGTAGTCAAACCTGGCGGGGCTTTTTGCTGCCGGTACTTTCACAAATTGCCCTGGTGACAGCATCATGACAGCATCACGGAAAAGGGCTTCCGGAGGCCAGGTGGCGTCAAGTGGGGGAGAAGGGGCATCAGGAGGCCCCTTCCGGGGGTGTAAGTGGGGGAAGAGGGCCCAACAACGCCCTCCTCAATACACCGCGTTGGGGAAGGTGCACTCCCCGGCGTCCTTGCCGACCTGCTTGTACATCTTCACCCCGCCCCACGGGCGGCCTAGGATGCCGTCGTGGATGGCCCAGGAGCGCCCCCGGATGGTGAAGGCGTGCTCCGGCCGCCGGAAGGGACTGGAGCCGTCCAGCCGCCGGTACAGTTCCCCGCCCGGGTGGAACTCCCGGTCTATCCACTCCATCAACTTCTTGCCGGAGACGTAGCCGAAGCCGTGCTGCTCAAAGAGGACGGCGTTGTGGTAGGCCAGGGGCTCCAGGAAGAAGGCATCCCGGCCCAGGCTCGCCGTGAAGTCCTCCATGAGGGGCAGGAGCATGCGGGAGATGCGAAGCCCCTTGCGCACCTGGCCCGGCGCGAGGCCCGCCTCCATAGCCCGCACCTCCTCCGGGATGTTGCGCCGCACCGTCCCGAACTTGGTGGGGAGCCCCCCCTCAGAGTCCACGTGGAAGCGGGGGCTCCGCAGGTCGTTGACGATGAGCAGGAGGACCTCCAACTGGCCCATGGCGGTGTCGGCCAACTGCAGGAAGAGGATGCAATCCCGGTCGCCCGGGCGCTGCCGCACCTCAGTGCGCACCGAGCCAGTCCCGCTGGGGCAACAGAAGGTCACGACGGGCTCCCCCGCCTGGTTCCGCAGGAGGACCGGGTCAATGCCGTGGTCCTTGAGGATCTGCGAGGGGATGAGGCGCCGGTAGATGGCCTCCCTGGCCCACAGCGGCAGGAGGTTGATCTGGCGCAGGGTGCGCACCGGCACCTCGCCGTCGGGGCCCCAGCCGGACGGGGGGAGGGGGAGGCCCCCATAGCGGCGGGCGAGCCGCTCGTCCTGCAGCATCTCCGAAAGCGAGGGACCAGGACCTTCCCCATCGGCCATCAGCGCCACCTCTCCTTGAGTTCCCGCTCCAGTTCCCGGTCCGCGTCCCGCCGGGCGATGGCCTCGCGCTTGTCGTACTGCTTCTTGCCCCGCACCAGGGCGATCTCCACCTTGGCCAGGCCCCGCCGCAGGTACAAGCGCAGGGGGACGATGGTGAACCCCTTCTCCTGGACCTGCCCCGCCAGGCGGTTCAGTTCCCGCCGGTGGAGGAGGAGTTTGCGGGGGCGGGTGGGGTCGTGGTTCTGGCGGCTGGCCGGGTCGTAGGCAGCGATGTGGCAGTTCAGGAGCCACAGTTCCCCCTCGCGGAAGAGGGCATAGCCCTCCCGCAGGTTCACCCGACCGGCCCGCACCGACTTGATCTCGCTCCCCGTGAGGACGATGCCCGCCTCGTAGGTATCGTGGATGTGGTAGTCGTGGTAGGCCTTGCGGTTCGTGGCCACCACCTTGATGGGTTCACCCTTCATCGCGTCCAACGCTCCCGCTCACCTCCCCGAGGCCTTCTCCAGGATGTAGGCCACCGCGGCCTCCAGGGGTGCGTCCACCTCGGCCTCCTCCGGCTCCTCCACTGGGATGTCCGGCTCCAGGCCCTGCCCGTGGATCTCCCGCCCGCCAGGGGTGAACCAGCGCGCCGTGGTGATGCGCAGTTCCGAGCCGTCGTCCAGGGTGTAGGCCAACTGCACCGACCCCTTGCCGAAGGTCGTCTCGCCCACCAGGACACCCCGCCCGCTGTCCTGGACCGCGCCGGCGACGATCTCCGAGGCGCTGGCCGAGGCCATGTTCACCAGGACAGCCAGGGGGAGGTCCGGGTTTGTGGCCAGGCCGCCGGGGACGGCGGTGAAGGTCCTTGCCTCGCCCCCCTTGCGGCGCTCGGTGACGATGGCCCCCTCGCCCACGAACTGGCTCGCCACCTCCACCGCCACGTGCAGGTAGCCGCCGGGGTTCCCCCTGAGGTCCAGGATGAGCCCGTCGGGCTGGTACGAGAGGAGGGCCCTGAGGGCCGCCCCGAACTGGCGCGGCACCGCGGCGTTGAAGTCGGTCAGGCGGATGTAGCCGATGAGGTGCTCT
>DAOTYM010000500.1:0-2243 GCA_034434775.1 Anaerolineae bacterium
CGCTCCGCCCCCTTGCCGATCCGCTGGGCGGCGCGGGCCGACCCCTCCGCCAGCAGGTCGCCCAGCCCCTCCCGCCGGGCGATCTGCTCCACCAGGGCCACCACCGCCTCGCCGTTGCCGAAGCGCAGGTCCAGGCCGCCAGTATCCTCCTTGGTGAGGAGGCCGTTCTCGTAGCACTCCATGGCGAAGGCGATGGTCGCGCCGCAGGAAATGGTGTCCAGGCCGTAGGCGTTGCACAGTTCGTTGGCCTTGCAGACCGCGGCCAGGTCGCCCACGCCGCAGTAGGAACCCAGGGTGGCAATGGACTCGTACTCCGGTCCGCCGTAGAGGGGGTCGCACTGGAACGGCCCCTCCTTGATCTCCACCACCCGCTTGCAGCGCACGCCACAGGCGTAGCAGGTGTCCCGCTCCTTGAGGTAGGTGCGGTAGAGGGTCCTGCCATCCAGGTTCTCCCACTCCTCAAAGACGCCGCTCTGGAAGTTGCGGGTGGGGAAGCCGCCAGCGGCCTGCTGGCTGGCGATGATGCCGGCCGTGCCGTACTTGGCCAGGTTGCCCAGCCGCTCCTCCAGGTGCTCCGAGCCCCAGCGGGCCAGGGCCTTCACCGCTTCAGGGTCGGCGGCCTGGGGCCGCGTGTGCCCCCGCACGGCCACCGCCTTCAGGTTCTTGGAGGCCATCACCGCGCCCATGCCCGTGCGGCCGTTGGCGCGGCAGGCCATGTTGATGAGGGCGGAGAAGCGGACGCCCCTCTCCGCCGCAGGGCCCGCCTGTAGCACCTGCACCTTCGGATCGCCCAGTTCCTCCTTCAGGAGGACATCCACCTCGCCGGTCAACTTCCCCCAGAGGTGGGAGGCATCGCGCAGTTCGGCCTGGCCATCGTGAATCCAGAGGTAGACGGGCTTGGGGGCCCGGCCCCTGAGGACGATGGCGTCAAACCCGGCCGCCTTGGCCTCGGCCGGCCAGAAGCCGCCGGCCTGGGAGTCGCCGATGGCACCGGTCAGAGGGGAACGGGCCGTGGCGCAGACCCGGCTCTGGCCGTGGACGGGGAGGCCGGTGGCAGGCCCCAGCGCCAGGACGAGGACGTTCTCGGGCCCGAGGGGGTCCGCCCCTTTGGGGATTTCCCGCAGGGCGTAGTAGGTCCCCAGCGCGCTCCCGCCCACGTAGGTGCGGTAGAACCGTTCGTCCGGCTCCTCCACCCAGAGGTGCCCTTCCGTCAGGTCCACGTGCAGGATCTTGCCAGCGTAGCCGTACATCTTCTTGACCTCCTTGCTGCGGGTGTGGCAGAAGTATACCACAACCTGCCCTCAGAAGGCGAGCGAGGGTTTCTACGCCCTTTTCTCTGGGCCTTCCGTGCCGCCTGCGGCCCCTTCCCCTTGCAGGCGCCGGAAGACCCACAGGAGGCCGTTGAAGCCCACGGCGAGGGCCACCCACAGGAACGCCAGCCGCCCCCACACCGGGATGCCTGCCAGGAAGGCCAGGTCCGGTCCGCCTGGCGCAGGCGGAGGCGTGGGGCGGGGCGTCGCGGTCCACACGGGGGTAGCCGTGGGCGGAGGCGTGGGTGTGGCAGAGGCCGTCGGCGTGGGGCTCGGGAGAGGGGTGGCCGTGGCCGAGGGCGAAGGCGAGGGGGAGGGCGTAGCCGTCGGCTCGGGGGTCTCGGTGGGCGTGCTCGTGGGCGGGGGCGTCGGCGTCCGCGTGGGAGGCACCGGCGTCGGCGTGGGCGGTACGGGAGAGGGGGAAGGCGTGGCCGTCGGCAGGGGTGCCGTCTCGTCCGGGTAGAGGGCGATGGCGTCCACGAAGATGTAGTTGCTGCCGGTGCTGCGGTTGTGCTCCACCAGGAAGAAGACGGTCATGACCGGGCCCTCGGCCCGGGCCTTGACGTCAATGTTGGGGCCTGGGGGCTCCCGGTTCAGGATGCGCCCCGGTCCCCAGTGCATGGGCCCCCAGATCACGGTGGGCGCGGTGGGGTCGGTGCCGCCGGTGGGGTCCAGGCCCAGGCGGCGGCCGAAGGTATCGGGCTCGTTGGGCGCGGCCCAGGCAACGCTCGCCCGGTACCCCATGCCGGGCGTCACGGAGACCTGGGTGTAGAGGCCCGCGGTGAAAGTACCCCCGTCGCTCCACATGCGCAGGCTGGGCGCACCCCAGAAGGTATCCACGTCCTGCATGAAGGTGAGGTCGCCGGCGAGGACGAAGGCCGTCCACCCGCTGGGGACCTGGCGCGGGGGCGCGCCGTAAAAGGTGTCAAAGTC
>DAOTYM010000501.1:0-2088 GCA_034434775.1 Anaerolineae bacterium
CCCCACGCTCCCTCCCCCCACGCCCACCGCCAGCCCTGTGCCGCGCCCGCCCACACCCACACCCGCCGCGGTCCCCTCCGCCCCGCCCTTCACCCTGGTCATCATGCACACCAACGACGTGCGGGGCTACACGGAACCCTGCGGCTGAAGGCCCCCCAAGGGAGGGTTGGCCCGTCGGGCCACCGTGGTGAGGAAGCAGCGGGAAGCCGCCAGCGCCTTCCTCCTCCTGGAGGCGGGCGATTCCTGGTACGGCGAAGGGGAGATCGGGCAGCGGACCCGGGGCAAGGCTGTGGTGGAGGCCATGAACCTGCTGGGCTACGATGCCATGGCCCTGGGCGAACTGGAGTTCCACCTGGGCCTGCAGGACCTCCAGGCCCGCATGGACGAGGCCGCGTTCCCCCTCCTGGCGGCCAACGTGGTCTCGGAGGACGGGAGCCGCACCTTCGTTCAGCCCTACGTCATCAAGGAGATGGGAGGCCACCGCGTGGCCATCCTCGGCCTCGTCACTCTGGAGGCCGACGCCACCGTCCGCGCGACGACGAACGGTGCCTACCACGTGGCCGACCCCATCGCCACAGCCCGGACCTATGTGGAGGACCTCTCGTCCCAGTGCGACGTGGTTATCGTCCTCAGCCACCTGGGGGTGGACCAGGACCAGATCCTCGCCCGGGAGGTGCCCGGCATTGACATCATCGTCGGCGGCCACTCCCTCAAGGTCCTGCAGCCGGCCCTCCAGGACCCCTCCACAGGCACCGTGATCCTGCAGGCAGGGTATCTGGGCGAGTGGGTGGGGTACGCCAAGTTCCACCTGGATGCCGCAGGCCGGGTGACGCAGTTTGAGAACGAGGTCATCCTCCTGGGCCCGGAGGTCCCCGACGACCCAGACATGCGGTCGCTTCTGACCTCTTACGTCGGGAAATAAGGCGTGCCGCCCCTCAGGGGTTGAAACCGCCCCCTGAGGCCTGCAGCCTCTGACTCACCCCCGCCTGGGTAGGGGCAATTCATGAATTGCCCCTACTGGAGCTGGAGCCCCGATTTGAATCGGTGGCTTGACAGCGCCGTCAGCGAATGGAGGAACGAATAGATGCACATGGGGCGCACCGCTGCGCCCCTATGCTTTACCCCCGAATGTAGATGGGGTTGCTGAGGATCCAGGCCCGCCGCCGGAGCCACTTGCGGCGGTACACCTCCACGCGGTAGACGCCAGGCCCTTCCACGGGCCAGGCGAGGTGCTTGCCCCGCGCCCGCGCCACCTCCTGGCCATCCCGCAGCAGGCGGATGGAGCCCGGGGCTGGGGCCACCACCTCCAGCCGCAGCCCCGGCTGGAGGGGCACGGCATCCCCCATGATCCCCGCGACGTCGTCCCCAGCCCATGCCGCGAAGCGGAACCCCCGGGCGTCGGCCAGGAGGTCGTAGGCGACGAAGGCGTGGCCCTGGGCCAGGGCCTCCAGCAGGAGGCGGCGGTCCGCCTCCAGGTCGCGGGAGAAGGGGCTCTGGAGGAGGACGTGGGTGTTGACGCAGTGGAAGACGTAGGCGTAGGGGAAGACCACCCGCGTGAGGGGCCCCAGGCGGTACGTTTGCGCGTGGGCGTCCGAGGCCCCGATGGCCGGCACTGGGCGCCGGCTCAAGAGGTCGTCCCACAGGGCCAGCGTCTCCGGGAAGGGCCCTCGGATGAACCAACTGGGCCAGAAGACGGAGAGGAGCGCCCGAGGCAGGGAGGTCAGGTAACTCTTGTACTCCGACATGTAGTTCCAGATGCTGATGCCAGTGTACCCCTCCACCGGCCAGTCCAGCCAGGGGAAGGCGGCAATGCCCACCAGGGGGGCAGGGCGCTCGTAGGGGTGGGCCAGGAAGCCGATGCCCCCCTGCTCCTGGACGGCGTGGATGACCCCCTGCATGCCGTCGCGGGCCAGGGGGGCCACATCCTCCCGGATGCCCAGGGCCAGGTAGTGGCTCCCCTCCGGGTTGCGCCCCTCCTGGTGGACCTCCTCCCCGATGAGGAGCAGCACGTCGCCGTACCACCCTTCCCCCTCAGGGGCGAAGACGTTGTGGTCGGTGGGGATGACGAAATCCAGGCCGGCCTGCCGC
>DAOTYM010000502.1:0-1788 GCA_034434775.1 Anaerolineae bacterium
CGCTCCGACGGGACCTTCTCCGTGGGCCGCAAGGGACCTCTGGGCGCGGCCATCCTCCAGCCCCAGCCAGGCGATACCCTTCTCCAGGGCCGCCCAGTGACCCTGCGCGGCGCCGGCTACGACCTGGAAGACGGCCTCCTGCAAGGCGAAGCCCTGCGCTGGCACTCCAACAAAGATGGCTTCCTGGGCGTGGGGAACATCCTCACCGTGACCCTCACGACCGGCGAACACCTCATCACCCTGGAGGCCTTTGACGGCCAGGGGCTGAGCGCCCGCGCCGAGCAAGCGGTCTTGGTCCAGCCGGACTTTGACGGCGACGGGATCCCCGACGCGACGGAAGCCGAGCTGTCCCTCCTCTCACCCTGGGACCCGGACGACGCCGACGAGGACCCCGACGGCGACGGCCTGACCAACCGGGATGAACTTTTCTTCGGGACGGCCATGGGCCGGGCCGACACGGACCGTGACGGCGTCCCCGACGGCCAGGAAGTCAACCAGGGCTCGGACCCGGCCGACAGGGGCTCCACCCCACAGCCCTCCAGCCTGATCGTTGCGCCCGAGAGGCTCACCTTCCGCAGCGTCCTGGGCGAGGAACCGCCTCCGCCCCAGGAGGTCATGGTCTGGCACACCCGGCCCGAGCCCCTGGGCTGGACCGCTCGCGCGGAAGCGCCCTGGCTGGTCCTGGAGCCCAGCGAGGGGGAGACGCCGGGCTCCTTCATGGTGCGGGCGTTGCCCGCCAGGCTCCAGCCCGGCCTGTACGACGCGGTGATCCGGGTGGCCGGAGGAGCCCGGCCAAAGGAGGTGTACGTGCGCCTGGTCATCTCGGCCCCGGGCATCCAGCCTGTCAGGCTGCCCCTCGTCCTGCGGGGAAGATGACCGAAAGGGGGCAGAGTTTCGCGGTCCGCGCCTGCTGTTCTCGGAACCGCTGGAAACGCCTTGCCCGCGTCCTGCTGAAAAGCCCTGGGCGATTTGACAAGGTCGCGCCCCCGCGCTATAATAGGAGTAGAATATAGGCGGGTGTAGCGCAGCGGTAGCGCATCTGCTTCCCAAGCAGAGAGTCGTGGGTTCGAATCCCATCACCCGCTCCACATAAAACCCCGCCAGGTTTGTAGCCTGGCGGGGTTTCTTTATGGTATATCCTCACTGGGTGGCTCGGCTGTGGCAGGCCTTCCTACTCCTTGCGCTCTTCCAGCACCTCCGCCCCGATCTGTCGCAGGGTCTCGTGCACTTTCTGGTCCAGGGTGCTCTTCCTGATGCCAGACGCCGAGTCGGCCTCCACAAGGATCTTCACCTTGAGGCTGGCACCGTCGGATTGCAACGGCATCAACACACCGCGCACGAACTCGCTCATCCTGTCCCAGGGAACGCACACCTTCAAGACCAGGCGCTTCACACCCTCTGGCGGTCTGACCTCGGTGACCTCTGATGGAGGCTTTACCTTACCTGGCTCCTCAGGTGGTTTAACCTCGGCTTTCTCCCGCTCCGCCACCTCCGGACGCACCAGGATGGCCTCCCGTTGCCCCAGATATTCCCCCCCAGGCTCCCGGTAGAAGAGCCGCTCGCCGCTGCGCACGCCGAAGAGCCCTTCGGTGACGCCTTTCGCCACCGCCTGGTACAGCACTTCCTCGCTCTCCAGCAAGGGGAGGTGTGGGTAGCGGAGGAAGGCATCGTAGATCTCGCCCAACGGCTTCTCCCGCTCATCCGGGCCAAGCGCCTTTTCCACCACGTGGCGCGGCGCCAACCGCTCCAAAAGCATGTCCTGGCTCTTGAGGTACTCTCGCACGCGTT
>DAOTYM010000503.1:0-2440 GCA_034434775.1 Anaerolineae bacterium
CCACAGGAGGGCCCTTCGTCTCGCCTCCCAGCACACCCACCCCCTGAGGGGCCCCAGCAACCGGAGGAGGCCTAGGACGTGCCAGCAGGGGACCGCGCCCAGCGCAGGCGCCGCGGCGGGCGGGCGGCCAGGCCGGATGCCCGCCCGCCCCGGCTGAACGCTCGCCGGGAGGCCCCTCCCCAGGAAAAACACCGCTACATCCTCTTCCATAAGCCGTATGGCGTGCTCAGCAGTTTCACCGATGCGGAGGGACGCCCCACCCTGGCCGCCTACATCCCCATCCCCGAGGTCTACGCCGCCGGGCGCCTGGACCTGCGCAGCGAGGGGCTCCTCCTGCTCACCGACGATGGAGCGCTCCTCCACCGGGCGACCCACCCACGCTACAAACTCCCCAAGACCTACTGGGTCCAGGTGGAGGGCGTTCCCTCGCCCGAAGCGCTGGAGGCCCTGCGCCAGGGCGTGTGGGTGAAGGGGGAGAAGACAGGCCCAGCGGAGGTGGAGGTCCTGGACCCCCCACCGGCCTTGCCGCCGCGGCCGGTCCCCATCCGCGAGCGGAAGGACATCCCCACCACGTGGCTCCAGATCGTCCTGCGGGAGGGGAAGAAGCGCCAGGTCCGCCACATGACGGCCGCGGTGGGCCACCCCACCCTGCGCCTGGTGCGGGTGGCGCTGGGTCCCCTGACCCTGGCAGACCTGGAGCCTGGCCAGTGGCGGGACCTCACGCCAGAGGAACTGCGCGCCCTGCGGGAGGCGCTGCGCCTCGGGCCAGGAGGGAAACCAGCGCGGGCTCCCCGGGGCCAGGGGAAGGCCCTACGCCCTCGGAGCCCCCGGCCCTCCCGTCGCTGAGGTGCTCCCGATCCCCGCTCCCCCTTGCCTCCAAGCCAGGGGTGGCACTTGATTTTATGGCAACTTGTGGTACAATGGAGGTGTACTGGGGAGATGCCTGCCTGCGCGGGCGGCTCCTGCAGAGGAGGCTGCCCGGGGCGTCTGGAGTTCGGGAAAGGGGCAGGGTGCAGTGCGAAGAGCGCCCCTCGGAGCGGGAGGAACGTCCATGGACCCAAAGGTTGCGGATTTCCTGGAGTACCTGGCCACCGAGAAAGGATATTCGGCCAACACGGTCGCCGCATACCGCAACGACCTCTCCCAATTCGCCGCCTTTGTCCAGGAGCGCCTGGGGGCTGGGGGAGACCTCTGGCCTCGCGTGACCAGGGACCTGGTGATCCAATACATGGACTACATGAGGGAAAGGGAGTACGCCTCCTCTTCGGTGGCGCGCAAAGTGGCGGCCATCAAGTCCTTCTTCCACTTCCTGACGGCGGAAAAGGTCCTGGCGAAGGACCCCACGGCGACGCTGGACTCTCCGAAAGTGAAGAAACGGCTGCCGGTGGCCCTTTCTTACGAGGAAGTGAACCGCCTGCTCGCCCAACCCTCCCAGGAGCAGGGGGAGAAGGCGGTGCGGGACCGCGCCATCCTGGAACTCCTCTACGCCACGGGGATGCAGGTGACGGAGGTCGTTTCTCTGGACGTGGACGACATCAACTTGGCCTCGGCCAGCGTGCGCGTGGCCCGGCCCCGGCGGCGGGAGCGGGTGATCCCCATCCACGAGCGGGCGGTCAAGGCGCTGGAAGAGTACCTGCAGCAGGCCCGCATCCAACTCCTGCGCGACCCGGAGGAGAGGGCCCTCTTCCTGAACCACCGGGGCCAGCGCCTGACCCGCCAGGGCCTCTGGCTCATCATCAAGCAGTACGTGCGGAAGGCAGGGATCAGCACCCACGTCACTCCCCACACCCTGCGCCATTCCTTCGCCACCCACCTCCTGAACAGCAAGGCCGACCTCCGCCACGTGCAGGAACTGCTGGGACACGCCAACATCTCCACCACCCAGGTCTACGCTCAGGTGGCGGGGAAGGACCTGCGCGAGACCTACGACGAAGCCCACCCACGCGCCAAGTAGCCCTGCCCGAGACCTGCGCTGAGGCGCGACCTGAGGACGGACATCCGTGGCCCCACACCTGACCCGCCGGGAGATCGCCGAAGCCGCCCAGGCCATCCAGGCACGGACGGCCCTCCGGCCGTCCATCGGCCTGATCCTGGGGTCCGGCCTGGGCCCTCTGGCCGATGAGGTCCAAGAGGCCGCCCGCATCCCCTACCCGGAGATCCCCCACTTCGTCCGCCCCACCGTGGAGGGGCACGAGGGGGAACTCGTCCTGGGCTTCCTGGAGGGGCACCCAGTCTGCATCATGCGGGGCCGCTTCCACTACTACGAAGGGTACACCATGCAGCAGGTGACCTTCCCCGTGCGGGTGATGTACGCCCTGGGAGCCAGGACGCTCCTGGTCACCAACGCTGCTGGAGGGCTGAACCCCGCCTTCCGCCCCGGGGACCTGATGTGCATCCGGGACCACATCAACCTGGTGGGGATGACGGGCCTCAACCCCCT
>DAOTYM010000504.1:0-5479 GCA_034434775.1 Anaerolineae bacterium
TTCGCCACCAACCGCGACCGCAACGCCCACCGCCCCGAACTGGTGCGCATCCTGACGGAGATCTTCCAGAAGCGGGAGCGGGCCTACTGGCTGGAACGCTTGGAGGAGGCGGGCATCCCCTGTGCCCCCATCTACACCGTGGCCCAGGCCCTCAACGACCCCCACGTCCTGGCCCGGGGCGGGGTGGTGGAACTGGAGCACCCGCGGGCAGGGAAGGTGCGCTCCCTGGGGAACCCCGTGCGCCTTTCGGCGACGCCCCCTGCCTACCGCAGGCACCCGCCCATGCTGGGCGAGCACACCGATGAAGTCCTGCGGGAGATCGGCTACACCGATGAGGAGATCGCCGCCCTGCGCTCCGCGGGCGTGGTGTGAAGACGAGGAGGTGACGACATGGCCAAGGTGAACGCGGGCAAGTTGCTCCACGTGGACCTGACGGCGGGCAAGACCTGGACGGAGGCCGTGGACGAGGCCCTCCTGGAGAAATTCCTCCTGGGGAGCGGCCTGGCGGCCTACTTCTTCTACCGGGTGGCCGACCCCTCCTTGGACGCCCTGGCCCCGGCAAGCCCCCTCTACATCTTCAACGGCCTCCTCACGGGGACCATCGCCCCTACCGGTTGCCGCACCTCCCTCTGCGGGCGCTCGCCCCTCACGGGCATCTGGAACGAGTCCAACATGGGCGGCCACTGGGGGGCGGAACTCCGCTTCGCTGGCTACGACGGCCTGGTGGTCACGGGCGCAGCGCCGGAGCCGGTCTACCTGTGGGTAGACGGCCGGACCGGCACGGTGGAACTCCGCTCCGCCACACACCTGTGGGGGAAGGACCAGTTTGAGACGGCGGCCATCCTCTACGGGGAGACGGACCCCAAGGCCCAGGTGCTGACCATCGGACCGGCCGGCGAGAACCTGGTGCGCATCGCCAGCGCCCAGAGCTGCAGCCCCGAGCACACCCGCTCGGCCGGGCGTGGGGGCATGGGCGCGGTCCTGGGGGCCAAGCGCCTCAAGGCCATCGTCGTGCGGGGCGAAGAGAAGCCAGCCTACTTTGACCCGGAGGGGTTCCGCAAGGCCGTCCGCGAGGCCAACGAGTGGATCAAGGCCAACTCCGTGGCCATGAGCCAACTGGGCACGGCCGGCGGGATGCCCGGCGCCGAGCGGGTGGGGGACCTGCCCATCCAGAACTGGCGCTTGGGGAACTGGGACGGCGTCCAGGAGGTCTCGGGCCAGCATCTGGCGGAGACCATCTTCGTGCGGCATTCCCACTGCTTCGCCTGCCCCATCGGGTGCGGCAAGGTGGTGGCCATCACCGAGGGCCCCTACGCCGGGGTGCGGGGCCACGGGCCGGAATACGAGACCATGGCCGGCTTCGGCGGCAACCTGACCATCGGGAGCCTGGAGGCCGTGGTCCGGCTCAACGACCTGTGCAACCGCCTGGGCCTGGACACCATCTCCACCTCCGGCGTCATCGCCTTCGCCATGGAGGCCTGGGAGAAGGGGCTCCTCGGCCCTCGGGACACCGACGGCCTGGAACTGACCTGGGGCAACGCCGAGGCGGCCATGGAACTGGTGCGGCGCATCGCCTACCGCGAAGGGGTGGGCGCCCTCCTGGGGGAGGGGGTGCGCCGCGCCGCGGCGCAGTTGGGGCCGGAGGCAGAGGCCTTCGCCATCCATGTCAAGGGGCTGGAACTCCCCTACCACGACCCCCGCGGCTTCGTGGACATGGGCCTGAACTACGCCACGGCCAACCGCGGCGCCTGCCACCTGGAGTCCATCTCCTATTGGCCGGGGTACGGGGTGATGATCCCGGAGATTGACACCAAGGGCCCCTACAACCGCCACGACAGCCGGGGCAAGGAGCGCGTGGTCTACGACCACCAGAACTACGTCGCCACCTTCAACCCCCTCGGCCTGTGCAAGTTCATCATCAAGGGGCTGGTGGGGCCGGACCGCATTGCCGGCCTCCTGTGCCTGGCGACAGGGTGGGATTGGTCGTCGCAGGACCTCTTGCGGACCGGGGAGCGGCTCTTCAACCTGAAGCGGCTCATCAACCTGCGCTACGGCATCTCCCGCGAGGACGACACCCTCCCGCGGAGGATGCTCACCGAGCCGCGGCCAACGGGCGGCTCGGCGGGGGTGCTGCCAGACCTGGACCTCATGCTGGAGGGGTACTACCGCCTGCGGGGCTGGGACGAGGCGGGCCGCCCGACGGAGGTCACGCTTCGGCGCCTGGGCCTGGACGAGTTCGTAGGATAGGCCCGGGCCCACGGCCGTGCAGGGGCGATTCACGAATCGCGCTATGTGCACCATAAGAGGCGGCACACGCCGGGTGGCACGCCCTGCTCCCCTCGGAGTGGAGCCGTCAACGAATGGGCTCGGCGCGGGCGCAAGCCATTCGTTTATTCGTTCCCCCTATTCGTTGACGGCCTTGCCAAACCACCGATTCCAATCGGGTCTCAAGTAGGGGCGAGGCATGCCTCGCCCCTGTGGGCTGTCCCTCTGCAGAGATGGCGTCGGCGCAGGCCGACGCCCTGCTTGAGCCCCGATTTGAATCGGTGGCTGAAAATGGTGGGGCAAGCCACGCCTTGCCCTGGGCCTGGGGTGTTCTCCTGGCCTTGCAGCCCTCGGAACCGCTGGAGGTCCCTCTGTTCGCGCATCCCTGGGGGTGGGCCAGATTGTTTGCCTCGCAGCCGCTCCCAGTGTATACTTCCCCAAAGCCAGGTCACACCTCAGCCCAGAGGAGGTTTGCCATGGAACTCAAAGTGGTGCGCATTGAGAAGCCCGAGGAGGTCAACTTCATCCTCGGCCAGAGCCATTTCATCAAAACCGTGGAAGACCTGTACGAGGCCCTGGTGACGGCTGTGCCGGGGATCAAGTTCGGGCTGGCCTTCTGCGAATCCTCGGGGGCGGCCTTGGTCCGCTGGACCGGCAACGACGACGCCCTGGTGGAACTGGCCAAGAAGAACGCCCTCGCCCTCTCCGCCGGCCACGCCTTCATCATCTTCCTGGGGCCTGGCTTCTACCCCGTGAACGTCCTCAACGCCGTGAAGATGGTCCCGGAGGTCTGCCGCATCTTCTGCGCCACGGCGAACCCCGTGGAGGTCATCCTCGCCGAGACGGACCAGGGCCGAGGCATCCTGGGCGTGGTGGACGGCGTGAAGACCAAGGGCGTGGAAGGCGACGAGGACATCGCCTGGCGCAAGCGGTTCCTGCGCACCATCGGCTACAAGCAGTAGGAGGGCGAGACCCTCTTGGGCCTTCTCTTCGTGTTCCTGGATGGCGTGGGCCTGGGGCCAGCCGAGGACCACAACCCCCTGGCGCGGCAGCCTGCCCCTCGCCTGCGGGCTCTCCTCTCCGGCCCCCTGACGGTGGAGCAGGTGGGCCAGAGGGATGGCGTGGTGCTCAGGGCCCTGGATGCCACCCTGGGCGTCCCTGGGCTCCCGCAGAGCGCGACGGGCCAGACGAGCCTCTTCACCGGTGCCAACGCCGCGGCCCTGGTGGGGGGGCACCTTCCCGCTTACCCCGGGCCGCGCCTGAGGGACCTCATCGCCGCGCGGAGCCTGCTGAAGCGGGCCGTGGCCCGCGGCTACCGCGCCACCTTCGCCAACGGTTTTTCCGCCTGGTACTGGCAGAGGGTGGAAGCGGGGGAACTGCGCCACTCCGCCAGCACCCTCACGACCATGGCTGCCGGCCTCCCCTTCCGCACCGAGGCCGACGTCCTGGAGGGGCAGGCCCTCTTCTGGGACGTGACCCACGCCTTCGTGCGCTCGTGGGTGCCGGGGGTTCCCCCGCGGACCCCGGCCGAGGACGCCCAGGTCCTCTTGGGCCTGGCGCGCCAGTACGACCTGGTCCTCTTTGAGAGTTTCCTGTGGGACCTGGTGGGCCACGGCCGCGTGCCCCTTCCGGAGGCCGACGCGGTCTCGCTCCTGGACCAGTTCCTCGGCGCGCTGGTGGAGGGCCTGGGGCCGGGGGATACCCTGGTGGTCACCAGCGACCACGGCAACTTTGAGGACGCCCGGCGCCGCATCCACACGGTGAACCCGGTGCCCCTCCTGGCCGTGGGCGCGGTCAGCGGCTGCTTCCGAGAGGCGGGGTCCATCGTGGAGGTGGCTGGGGCCGTCCTCCGCGCCCTGGAGGCGTGCCCGCCGCGGGGCAACGGGGTGGGAGGGACAGCGTGACCGCCGAGGAGGACGTCCTTCTGGACCTGCTCCTGGCTGCCAACCGGCTCAAGAACCTGAAGCGGCAGGGGTGGAGCCAGCGCGGCATCCTTGCCCCCGAAAGCATCGCCGAACACTCGCACCAGGTGGCCCTGGTCTCGCTCCTCCTTCTGGACCGGTGCGACGCCCCCCTGGATCGGGAGAAGGCCCTGACCATCGCCCTGCTCCACGACCTGGCCGAGGCCGTGCTGACCGACATCCCGGAGCCGGCCCTGCGCCATCTGGGGCGGGAGGCCAAGCGCCGGGCCGAGGAGTCCGCCCTCAGGGAACTCCTGGCGGGCTCGCCCCGGGCCGACGACTACGTGGCCTGGTGGCGGGAGTTTGAAGAAGCCAGCACGCCCGAGGGCCGGCTGGTGCGGGATGCCGACCGTCTGGAACTGGTGGTCCAGGCCTACGCCTACGAGCAAGCAGGGCACCGCGGCCTGGACGAATTCTGGGAGGCGATGGCCGCCAACACGTGGTACTACCTGGCGAGCGAGGCCCTCTTCGCCCGGCTCTCCGCCCGGCGGGCAACCCTGGGGTTCCCCCCACGTCCCAGGGCTGCCAGGGCCCGCCGCTCCCCCGGAGGAGGTCACTGAGGAGATGGAAGAGAATTGGAGCGTGGTCAACGCCTGGCGCGAGGTGTTGGCCCGCATCTTTGAGGGGGTCTCGGCCCAGGAGAACGTCACCCCCTCTTGGCTCACCAATCCCGACACCGGGCGAAGGCTGAAACTGGACTTCCTGTATCCGGAGATCGGCCTGGCGGTCCGCTTCCGGGGCCTGCAGGGGCAGCGGGTGCGCCGCCTGAGCGAGGAGGAAAAGGTCCTGGAGGCCCAGCGGGAGGAGAAGCGGGCCGAACTGTGCGAGAAAGCCGGCGTCCAGTTGGTGGTGATAGACGTGGTGGAGGGGGAGCCGCGGGCCGTCTTCAAGGACCTGCGGGCGGCCCTGAGCGCGGCGGCCTCGGCCCTGGCCCGCAGCAACGAGCCCCACGCCCGCAAGGCGGCCCTGATGGAACAGATCGCCGCCTGCAAGAAGGCCTGCGACGACCTGGCCCGGCGCATCCGGGACTTCCACGACCTGGCTGTGTACGCCGAACTCTGGGAGGACCGCCTCTACGCGGCCTACGCTGCCTCGTCCCACGCGGCAGAGGAACCCAGCCTGCCGCGGATCACCTACAGGAAGGGAATGGCTGTCTGGCACGCCACCTACGGGCCAGGCGAGGTCGTGGCAGTGGAGCCAGAGGGAGGCGAGACGTACGTGACGGTGCGCTTCCAGGAGCCGCAGAGGGAGCG
>DAOTYM010000505.1:0-10649 GCA_034434775.1 Anaerolineae bacterium
CACGGCCTCGGCGAGGAGAGTATCGTCCATGTCAATCCCGCCCAGGGCCACATTCCCCTTGGCCGGGCGGGCCTCGCTGAGCACAGGCAGGCCGTCCTTCCCCTGCCGGAGGATCACGATGGCGATATCCAGGGTGCCGGCCCCCCAGTCCAGCGCGGCGATGTACTGAGGGCGGGAGGCATCCAGTTGCAGGCCGTAGGCCAGGGCGGCTGCCACTGGCTCGGCGATGAGTTCCGTTTCCTGGAAGCCAGCCTGCGCTGCCGCTTCCTTGGTCTGCTCCGTCTGCAGGGCGTCAAAGTACGCCGGGTGGGTGACCACAGCCCTCGTGACCTTCCCCACGATGAAGGGGTTCAGCGTCTCGGCGCAGTCCTTGATCCACCGCAGGAAGAGCGAGGAGACTTCCCCTGGCGTGTATTGGCGGTCGCCGATGCGGATGACCACGTTCCCCGCAGCGCCCCTTTCCACGCGGTAAGCGAACCGGCGCGCCTCAGCCTCGGCCTGGCTGTAGGGCCGCCCGATGAGGCGCTTGACTCCCCAGACCACCAGGTCTGGAGCCGTGGCCATCTCCCGCCGGGCCTGCTCGCCAAAGGCCACAGGGTTGCCCAGGGCATCAAAACGCACGAAGGAGGGGAACACCTTCCCCTGAATGGTCGGCCCGTAGTGGCTCCTGAGCACCTCCACCCGCCCTTCGTCCGCGGCGTAGGCGGCACAGGAATTGTACGTGCCGAGGTCAATGCCGATGGCTTGTTCCATTTCCCCTTCTCCTATGCTGAAGACAGGCGCTCCACCCGCAACCCTGCGGGCTCACCCTTCCGCGGGCGCGGTCCCTTCCGCCGCCGAACCGCGTTCGGCGGCCGCCGGTCCCTCCTGCGCCTCCGGCGGCGCAGGGACCTCCGCCCGCTCCACCTCCGCGGCGATCAGCACCCGCGCCGGGCGAAAGAGGAAGCGCCCGCTCCAGAGGTACGCTGGCGCCACCACCCGCTCCACGGCGCCGGGCGGGCGCTCCTCCGAAGGCACGACTCCCACGACCTCGCACCCCTCCGGCACGGGTTCGCCCAGGGGCGGCAACCAGGGCGTGAGGCCCTGCTCCGCCAGAAGGCCCAGCAACTGGCCGTGGAGGGCGTCCACTTCGGGCGAGGCCGGGCGCAGGCCCTCGCAGAAATCCAAGGCCTGCACAATCCCCTCCAGGAGCGCCGCATGCTGGCGGTGCAGGTGTTCGTGGGCCTCGTAGGCCCGCATGAGCCGGCCCACGATGCGCTCCTGGGCCTCCTCCACCTGCCTGGGCCCGTTGGCGAGGAGCGAGGCATCCTGGAACGCCTCCCGCCACACCTCCTGGTCCATCCAGAAGGGCGTCTCCCTCTGGGCGGAACCTTTGGAGGGCTTCCTCGGGCCGAACAAGATGTCGCGCAGTTTAGAGACCATGGTTTCCCTCTCCGTCTCTTGCCCCTTGCCCCGAAGCGCGGCCTGAACTCTAGTCCTCGGGCATCTCAAACCCCAAGCGGCGGGGCTTGAGCCGCTTTCGGGTCTGTTCCACTTCGGCGATGGCCTGCAGAAAATGCCCTTTGTCCACCCGCACGCCCTGCGCCGCAAACCCCACCTCCCGCAGCGCGTGGAGCGCGGCCAGGCGGCAGATCTCGGCGATCTCGGCCCCCGAATACCCCTCCGTCCGGGCGGCCAGGTCCGAGAGGTCCACGCCCTCCGCCACTGGGGTCCGGCGCAGGTGCACGCTGAAGATGCGCTGCCGCGCCTCCCGGTCCGGCAGGGGGACGTAGACCTGGAGGTCAAAGCGGCCTGGGCGCAGGAGGGCCGGGTCCAGGAGTTCGGCCCGGTTGGTCGCCGCAATCACAAAGACGCCTTCCGTGCTCTCCAGGCCGTCCATCTCGGCCAGGAGTTGGTTGACCAGGCTGTCGGTGTGGCTCCCAGGCTCGGCGCCGCGGGCCGGGGCGACGGCATCCACCTCGTCAAAGAAGAGGACCGCAGGGGCCACTTCCCGGGCCCGGGCGAAGATGAAGCGGATCTTCTCCTCCGACTCCCCGAACCATTTGGAGCGCAGTTCCGGCCCCCGCACGGCGATGAAGTTGACCCCGCACTCGGTGGCCACGGCCTTGGCCAGCAGCGTCTTGCCCGTCCCTGGCGGCCCGTAGAGGAGGAGCCCCCGGGCCGGGCGGATGCCAGCCGCCTGGTACGCTTCCGCCTTCAGCAGGCCGTAGATCACGCTCTCCACGATCAGCTGTTTGACCTCGTCCAGGCCGCCGATCTGGTCCCAGGTGACATCGCGGGGGGCCTGGACCATCACCTCGCGCATCCCCGAAGGCTGGATGGAACCCAGGGCCACGGCGAAGTCCGCGGCCGTCACCTCCACGCCCGCGGGCAGCAGGAGTTCCCCCTTCTCCAGGGCCTCCGTGGGCAGGACGCGGCGCAAGGCGGCGTAGCCGGCCTCGCGGCAAAGCGCGGCCAGGTCCGCGCCGACGAAGCCGGGCGTCTTCCTGGCCAGGACCTCCAGGTCCACGTCGGAGGCCAGGGGCATCCGCCGCGTGTGGATGGCCAGGATCTGCAGGCGGCCCGCCTGGTCGGGCACGCCCACGTGGATCTCGTGCTCAAAGCGGCCGGGCCGCCGCAGGGCCGGGTCCACGGCGTTCAGGCGGTTGGTGGTGCCGATGACCACCACGCCCCTCAGTTCCGTCAGGCCGTCCATGAGGGAGAGGAGCGTAGCCACCAGCCGGCGCTCCAGTTCGCCGTGCACCTTCTCCCGGTGGGGGGCCAGTGCGTCCAGTTCGTCAATCAGCACCACCGCTGGGGCAGAATCCCGCGCCTTCTCAAAGGCCTCGCGGAGGCGCTTCTCGCTTTCGCCATAGTAGGCGCTCATCACCTCCGGCCCCTGGATGGCGAAGAACTGAGCCCCCACCTCGTTGCTCAGGGCCTTGGCGATCAGCGTCTTGCCCGTCCCTGGCGGGCCGTAGAGAATGAGGCCCCGAGGGGCCTCTATCCCCAGGTGGGCGAAGGTCTCGGGCGACCGAAGGGGGAACTCCACCAGTTCCCGGATGCGCCGCAGTTCCCGGTCCAGGCCGCCGATGTCGCGGTAGGTGACGCCCCCTGCCTCCGCCCTCTCCGGCTGGGCCTCCACCGTACACCGGGTCTGAGGGGCGAGGAGGACGATCCCGCCGGGGTCCGTGCGGGCGACCTCCACCATGACCGCCGCACCGCTGAAGGTGAAGACCGGCAGCCGCTGGCCCTGGCGCAGGGGCCGTCCCGCCAGGAGGCCCGCCAGGAGCCGCTCTCCCTCGGGCCCTGTCCACGCGGGCGGCACGTAGAGGTGCACCTGAGAGGCCACCGGAGGATGCAGGGGCTCCACCACAGCCTTCTCCCCCGGCCGGAGGCGCAGGTCCAGGCGGAGGTACTTGTCCACGCGGATAGCCGGCTCGCCTGGCTCCACGCTCGCGACCAGCGCGCCGCACTCCCTCGTCCCGCGCGCCAGACGCACCACCGCACCTGGCGGAAGCGGCGCTCCTGCCCACCCCCGGACGACCACCTGACCGGTCCCCTCAAGTTCCTGGCCTTCCTGCACGGTGCATTCCATATCGCTGCTCCTTGAGCAACCCGGGGGCCCAGCGTGGGGCTATCGGATGTGAGGCAAGGGCGGGTTGGGCACCCGCGGGGGGACAAACGGCGTCGGCACCCGTGGGGGGACGAAAGGCGTGGGGACAAAAGGCGTGGGTACCCGCGGGGGGACGAAAGGCGTGGGGATGCGCGGCGGCGAGGGCACGCCCGGGGGGATGACCGACGTGGGCACACGCGGCACGAAAGGCGTGGGCACAGGAGGCACCCGGAAAGAGGGCCCTTCTCCTGGCCCGTAGAGGCGCACCTTCTTCGCCTCCATCCATCCCGTCTGCTGGTCTTCCGAGAGGATCAGAAGCCACGCCCCGTCCTCGCTGCGGCCGAAGGCCATCACCAGGGTCCCTTTGGTGCAGGTCCCCAGCGTCCCCGACGCCGCCTCGGGCCGCAGGTGCAGCACGGCCTCCGGTTCCGTCACCACCCCGCGGGCCGGGAAGGCCAGGATAGGGGTCGGCGTAGCCGTCTGCCTGGCGGGGGATAGCACCAAAGGTCCCCCGCACGTGGCCAGATTTCCGCAGAGCAGAGCGAGGGCCAAACACACCCAGGCCGGGATAAGACGCGCCATCTACCCACCTCCTCACCGGCGAGCGGGGGCCAACGGGCGCCCAGCAGAGAACGCTTGCGGGGGTGGAATTTCCTCTCTCCTCAGGGCTGTGGGCCCTGAACCCAGGGGGCAGGGGAGCAAGGCTCACATGAGAAGGGAAGGAAAAGAGGGAAAGCGGAGAGGCGACGGGAACGTTTGCTTCTATGTATGGATAGACTATACCACGGGTGCGCCTGGGTGTCAAATGGCGGTCTGAAAGGCTTGCCAGAGGCGGGCAGGATTTGACAAGGGACTGAGCAGACTGTAAAGTGAAAGGGGAACGACGCGGAGCAGAGCAGCGGCACTTGTCGGGCTCATCACCAGAACATGGACGGACACAGGCAGAATTTCTGGACCCCAACGGAAGAGGGAAATAGCCCTCCACGCGAGGAGTACGAGCGGGCGCTGGGCATGGTGGCCACGCCATCGGAACTCGTCGCCTTCATGGTGGGGCTGGGTCAACCTGCCGACGGGAAGCCCCTCAGGGTCCTCGAGCCCGCCTGCGGGGACTCCCCGTTCCTGCGCGCCTTCGCCGCCCGTTACGGAGCCCACCACGACCTGACGGGGGTGGACATCCACCCCGAGGCCGTGGAGCGTTCCAAGGCCTTTCTCCCCCACGCCAAGTTCATCTTGGCCGATTACCTCCTCTGGCAGCCAGAGGAGCCTTTCGACCTCATCCTGGGCAACCCCCCGTACGGCATCATCGGCGACGGTTCCCACTATCCCATCCACTTGCTGAAGGAACGCAAGAGCGCCTATAAAGAGCGCTTCGCTACCTGGCGCGGCAAGTACAACATATACGGGGCCTTCATCGAGCACTCCGTGCGGCTGCTCCGGCCGGGTGGAAGGCTTGTGTTCGTGGTTCCTGCCACGTGGCTCGTTTTGGACGACTTCACGGACTTGCGCCGGTTCCTGGCCAGGTCGGGCAGGATCACCATCTACTACTGGGGAAGGGCGTTCCCTCGGCGGAACGTCAGCGTGGTTGTGCTCCTGGTGGAGAAGGGGGCCAGGGGGATGGTCCTCTACGACCGCGACAAGGCCGCGGTATGGAAGCCGGAGTACCAAGGGGAACTCATCCGATTTGAGACGCCTGAAACCCTCGCCTTCGAACGGGGAGGCTTTTCCCTGGGCCAGTGCTTCACCATCCATTTCGCCGCGAGGAGCCCAGAGTTTCGGCGCTGCCCCTTCGTCGAGACGGAACCTCGCCCTGGCCTGGTGCCTGTCCTGACCGGCCGCAACCTGCACCGGGGCTGGATCGACTACGAAACCTGCACCTCAGGACTCTGGATGCCCCTGGAGCAGGCCCCTTTGCTGCGTCCCTTCTACGCCTACCCCCATATCGTCGTCGCGCACACCAAGGGGACGAGGGTCGTCGCGGCGTTGGATAGCTGTTGCTACCCCTGGCGGGAGGAATTCCACCTCGTTCCGAAGGTGGGGGTGGCCGACCTGCAGGCAGTGGTGGACCACCTGAACAGCGAAGCAGTCCAGCGGCACACCCGAAGCCTTTACCGGGATTTCGTGCCCCACCTGACGGCGGCCATGCTGAGGCTAATCCCAATCCCAAGCGGCTTCATCGAGAGAGGCATCTCTGAGCAACTGCCGCTGGGAGGAGCCGTCAACGAATGGGTCCACGAATAAACGAATCCACCCACCGCTTGCCTTTCCTCCCCCACTATGTTATGATGCCCTCGCCGCAAGGGGAACCCCAGCGAGCCTGACCGGACCGGGAGGCGCGCGTGCAGGGCTTGCAACGGATGGAAGTGACCGGCCTCGCCCACGGCGGGGAAGGCTTCGGCCGCGTGGCCGGCAAGGTGGTGTTCGTCCCCTACACCATCCCCGGCGAGACGGTCCTCGTGGACCTGGTGGAGGAAAAGGCGCGGTGGGCGCGCGCCCGCCTGGTGGAGGTGCTGGAGCCTTCCCCTGACCGGGTCGTCCCGCCCTGCCCCTACTACGGCCACTGCGGCGGCTGTCACCTCCAGCATATGGCCTACCCCCGCCAACTGGCCCTCAAGCAGGCCGTGGTCCAGGACCAGTTGGCGCGCCTGGGGGGCCTCTCGGAGGCCCCGGTGGCCCCGGTCCTTCCCGTGGGGGAGCCGTGGCGCTACCGCAACCACGTGCAACTGGCCATGGACCCGGAGGGCCGCCTGGGATACCGAGAAGCCCGGGGCCACGCCGTGGTCCCCATAGAGGATTGCCTCCTGATGCACCCCCTCCTCCAGGAGACCTTTGATGCCCTGGAATTGGTGGACGAGGAAGCGGAAGAGGAGGGCGAACCCTCCACGCCCCGCCGGCCCCAGCCGCAGCCCATCCGCAAGATCGCCCTCCGCGCCGGCATCCGCACGGGCGAGCGCATGATCATCTTTGAGACCTACCGCGACGTGCCCCTGGACCTGACGGTGGACATCCCGGTCTCCTGCGTGCTCCTGCGCTCGGACCGCGTGCCGGTGGTCCTGGCGGGCTCGGACCACCTGTACGAGGTCGTGGCCGGGAGGCGCTACCGCATCTCCGCTCCCAGTTTCTTCCAGGTCAACACGGAAGGCGCGGAGGCCCTGGTAGCCCTGGTCCGGGAGATGCTGGCCCCCCAGGGCTCGGAGCGGCTCCTGGACCTCTACTGCGGCGTGGGCCTCTTCGGGCTGGCCCTGGCGGGAGAGGTGGCCCAGGTGGTCGGCGTGGAGGAGAACCCCTTCGCCGTGCGGGACGCCCGGGAAAATGCCGCCGGTCTCCCGCACGTGCGGATCCTGGAGGGCGCGGTGGAGGAGGTGCTCCCCTCCCTGGAGGAGCCCTTTGACCTGGCCGTGGTGGACCCCCCTCGGGAAGGGCTGGCCCCCCAGGCCCTGAGCCTCCTGGCCCGCCGCCCGGTCGCCCGGCTGGCCTATGTCTCCTGCGACCCGGCGACCCTGGCGCGGGACACCCACCGGCTGCGCCGCGCCGGCTACCACCTGGAGCGGGTCCAGCCGGTGGACCTGTTCCCCCAGACGTACCACGTGGAGTGTGTGGCCCTCTGGACGCACCCGAGGTAGACGCCATGCAAGGACCTTCTCGGCCTGAGGCACCCCCTTCCCTCGCCCGGGACCCTTCGTCCCCGCCCCTGGACCTCCTCCTGCAGGGATTCCTGGCCGTGGCGGAGTTCCGCGATCCACAGACCGGCCTGCACCTGGAACGAATGTCCACCTTCTGCCGCCTCCTGGCAGAGGAGATCGCCGAGCATCCCCGCTTTCCGGAGGCGAAGGACCCCGCGTGGCGCGAGGCCCTCTTCCACGCTGCCCCCCTCCACGACATCGGCAAGATCGCCACGCCCGACCGCATCCTCCTCAAGCCGGGCAAACTGACCCCGTCCGAATTTGAGGTCATGAAGGCCCACACGACCTACGGCCGCAGCCTTCTGGAGGGGATCGGCCGCCGCTTCAGCGACGGCCCGCCCCCCATCGTCGCCCTGGGCGCCGAGGTGGCTGCCCACCACCACGAACGCTGGGACGGCTTCGGTTATCCCGATGGCCTGCGGGGCGAGGAGATCGCCCTGGCCTCGCGCATCGCGGCCCTGGCCGACGTCTACGATGCCATCACCAGCCCCAGGGTCTACCGCCCACACCGGCTCTCCCACGAGGAAGCCCTGGCCTTCCTCCAGGACAACCGGGGCAAGGCCTTTGACCCCTTCCTCGTGGAAGCCTTCATGGCCATAGAGGAGGACGTGCGCCGGGAGGCGGAGCGCCTTGCGGACCCCGTCCTGGCCTGGGAACAGGGACAACGGCTTTCCCCTGCCCAGCCGCAGCAACAGCCTGCCATCCTGGTGGTGGACGACGAGCCCTCCATCCTGGAACTCCTGGAAGAGTACCTCTCTATGGAAGGGTTCCGGGTGCGGACGGCGGCCAGCGTGGCTGAAGCGCGCCGGTGGCTCGCTTCGGAAGCCGTTGACCTGGTGACGTTGGACATCAACATGCCCGGCGAGTCAGGCCTCGTCCTCTTGGAAGAACTCGCCCCGCGGGCGCCGGACACCGTGGTCATCCTGATGACGGCCCTCACCGATGTCCGCGTGGGGGTGGAGGCCCTCAAGAAGGGAGCCTTTGACTACCTGGTGAAGCCCGTGGACCTGGAGGAACTGAGCCTCACGGTGGCCAAGGCCCTGCGCCACCGGGAACTGGAACTGGAGAACCGCGCCTACCTCACTCGCCTGGAACTGACGGTGGCCCACCGCACGGCCGAACTGGAGGACCGGATCCGCGCCCTGGAGGCGGAACTGGCACGGCTCCGCCCGGGATAGGAACATCCCCGCAGGACTCCCCGCGCTTCCACGTGCGGCGCAGAGGCGGAGGCACACCCAGAAACCTGCCCCCCGGAAGGGTTTGCCATTTTGTAGCAAAACGTGTAAACTAGCAACGCGGAGGTGCCCTTGGTTGAGATCGCCCCGTCCATCCTGTCGGCAGACTTCGCGCGGCTAGGCGAAGAGGTCCAGGCGTGCGAACGGGCAGGAGCCGACCGCATCCACATTGACGTGATGGATGGCTGCTTCGTGCCCAACATCACGGTGGGCCCGGTGGTGGTGGCCGCGGTGCGGCGAGCGACGTCCCTGCCGCTGGACGTGCACCTCATGGTGGTGGAGCCGGAGAGGCATCTGGAAGCCTTCGCCCGCGCCGGAGCCACCACCCTTCTGGTCCAGGTGGAGGCGGCGGTCCACCTGCACCGGGCTGTCCAGCGCATCCGGAGCCTGGGCCTACGGGCAGGCGTGGTGCTGAACCCGGCCACGCCTCTGTGCTTTCTGGACGAGATCCTCCCGGAGGTGGACCAGGTCCTCGTGATGACGGTGAACCCCGGCTTCGGAGGGCAGCCCTTCATCCCGGGGACGCTGGGCAAGATCCGTCGCCTGGCCCAGCGCATCCGGGAGCAGGGCCTCTCCGTGGACTTGGAGGTGGATGGCGGCATCACGCCGGAGACGGCTCCCCAGGTGGTCCGGGCCGGGGCCAACGTCCTCGTGGCGGGGTCGGCCGTCTTCGGGGCCGAGGAGGGGATTGCGGTGGCCATCGCCCACCTGCGGCGGGCCGCCGAGGAAGCACAAAAGGGCCAGTAGCCTACCGGCCACTGGCCCCCAAGGGGCGGAAGAGGTTCCCGGGTCGCCGGGGCGGTTACTTCCCTTTGTGGAGGGTCTTGAGGCACCTGGCGCAGACGAAGACGCGCTGGCGCCGCCCATCCAGGAGGAGGGTTCTCTTCTGCACGTTCAGGTTCCAGCGCCGCTTGGTCTTGAGGTTTGAGTGGCTCACATTGTGGCCAAACTGCGGCTTGCGGCCGCACAGTGCGCACGTTGCCATTTCGTCCAACTCCTTGCTCACACATAAAATCGCCGCCGGGGGCCTGCCCCAGGGCGGGGACATCTTACCACAGGACCCCTGTTCTTGCAACCCGGCAGGCCCGGCGGTGTTCGTGATGAAGAAGAGGCCATGAGCCGATGACTGTGGAACAGAGCCCTAGCGTGCCTGGCAGGATAGAGATCACCCCTGAGGCCATCGCCAGCATCGTCAGCCAGGCCGTGCTGACCTGCTACGGCGTGGTGGGCATGGCCTCGCGGACTCTGACCGACGGCCTGGTGGAGATCCTCCAGGGGGATAGTTCGCGGCGCGGGGTGGAGGTCCGCGTGGTGGACGACCGCATCATCATTGACCTCTACGTGGTCCTGGAATACGGGATGCGCATCGTCACCGTGGCGGAGAACGTGAAAAGCGTCGTCAAGTTCGCCGTGGAACAGCAGGTGGGGGTCCCCGTGCACGCCGTCAACGTCCACGTCCAGGGGCTGCGGGTGAGCGAGGGACAGGCAGCAGAGCGCTGACCGGAACGCAGGGCGGGGTGGCTCGGAGGGGTGCACTTGGACGACACGCGTGCCCCATTGGGGGGCATGGGCCCGGAGGATAGGCCAGAGGTGAGAGGAGGACACGCTGCCACAGCCAACGCAGCACCGCTCCTGCGGTGCGATGGCCCCATGTTGAAGCAGTGGATCCAGGCCGCGCTGGCCTGGTTGGAGGAGCACGCCGGGGCTATCAACGCCCTGAACGTCTTCCCCGTGCCAGACGGGGATACGGGGACCAACATGCTCCTCACCCTGCGCTCGGCCTGGAAGGAGGCATCCAACTCTTCGGAGCAGGGGGTGGGACACGTGGCCCACGCCCTGGCCTACGGCGCGCTGATGGGCGCGCGGGGCAACTCCGGCGTGATCCTCTCCCAACTGCTCCGCGGGTTCGCCCGCCGCCTGGAGGGGCTGGAGGCCTTTGAGGTCGCCCAGTTCGCCGAGGCCCTGCGGGAAGCCAGCGCCACGGCCTACAAAGGGGTCATCAAGCCGGTGGAGGGGACCATCCTCACCGTGTCCAAAGACATCGCCGCGGCGGCCGAGGCGGCCGCCCGTGAGACCAACGACCTGCGCCTCGCCCTGGAGCGCATCGTGGAGGCCGCCCGCAGGTCCGTGGAACAGACT
>DAOTYM010000506.1:0-2152 GCA_034434775.1 Anaerolineae bacterium
CACGGCCTCCCACTCGCCGCGGTCCGCCAGCCCTGCCCGCATGCCCCTGGGGAGGGCGTACCACGCGTGGGGGCCGTTCCCACCCAGGGTGGCCCAGTTGGTCTCCACCCCGAAGCGCGCTTCCAGAGGCCGCTCCCCCTGGTTGGCGACACGGTACGCCACCTCCAACGTGGCCTCGCCTGGGGCCAGGGCGAGGTGCTTCTCCACCCGCACCGGCAGGCGCTCCTCCCCCTGCCAGACGTGCCCCTCCCGCCCCAGGCGCAGGAGGAGCCCGCCGCTCCCCTCCCGCTCCACCTCCGCGGCGTAGGGCTGGTTGACGAAGTCCCCCTGCTCGGCGAAGGTGCCGCGGTAGAAGGCCTCGGCTGTCTCCTCGGGCCGGAGGAAGTGGTCCAGCAGGGTGGCGCGGCGGTACCAGTCCTGGAAGAGGAACTGCTCCAGGCCCGGCTCCTTGGCCCGCACCAGGGTGGTGTGGATGGTCTCCAGGCCCTGCACCTGGCCCGGGAGGAGGACGCGTCCCTCGCGGGCGGCGTCCACCAGGTCCTGGTGGTACCCCTCCCGCCGCCGCCCCAGGACGTTCAGGAGGTTCACGGCCCGTTCCCGCCAGTCCCACTCCACCACGCTGCCGCCCTCTTCCAGGTCCACGTAGAGGTTCTGCGCGCTCCCGGAGACCAGGAGTTCCTCCGCGCCGTCGCAGTCAAAATCCTCCCGCTCCCAGGCGAGCCACGGACCTCGGCCGTGGGCCACCTCGTCCAGCAGGCGTTCGGCCTGGATGAGGTGGGCGAAGTTGGCGCTGCGGATGTGGAAGAGGTAACTCCCCCCGAAGACGCCGTGCCAGTAGGGGCAGTTGCACTGGCCGGCCCAGAGGTGGTCCAGGGCCTCCTGGAGGCGCGCCTCGCCGGCCCCCGCGCTCCCGGCCAGGGCATGGGCCTTCCGGCTCACGAGGAGCATCTTCTTGTGCATCGTGTTGATCTCGGGGTACTTGACCAGGAAGTAGCGCCAGAAGCCGCCCCGGACGAAGCGCAAGACGTCCACCCGGCCTTCATCCTGCAGGCGGTGCTTGAGGCGCACGATCTCGCCGGCCAGCGGCGCGGGGAGGGCCCATTCCGTCATCTCGTCGTAGGAGGCGGTGGGCAGGTAGATGCGGCCCAACGCCGGGAAGCGGGCCGCGAACTCCCCCGGCGGGATGGTGCGGAGCCAGGACGCCTCGTCCTCCAGGGCGTGGAAGAAGCGTTCCACCCAGCCAGGCCCGCCCCCCTCCGGAGCCCAGCAGTGGGTGTAGGTCCCCGGCCAGAGGCCGAACTTCTCGCCGTCGTCCCCCATGACGGCCACCTTGCGGCCGCTCGGGTCGGCCACCTCCCGCAGCCAGGCGATGACCTCTTCCACTGGGGCCCAGGGGATGGTGTAGCGCAGGTGCTTGGAGGTGCCGAAGATCTTCAGGGTGACGCCCTGTTCCTCCGTCACGTAGTAGCCGAAGAGGTCCTCGTCCCCCAGGCCCACGTGCTTGAAGTGGGTGTCGTCCACGATGGTGTACTGGACCCCTGCCTCGGCCAGAGGCTTGGCCAGGTGCGGCTCCCACACCCGTTCCGCCAGCCAGGCCCCCGTGGCCTGGTAGCCGAAGTCCTCCCAGACGGCGGCGGTGAGTTTGCGGACCTGGCCCTCCTTGTCCGCGTCGGGGATGGAGATGAGGATGGGCTCGTAGTAGCCGCCGGTCATCATCTCTACCTGCCCCCGCGCCACCAGGGCCCGCACGCGGCGCAGGAGGTCCGGGTGGTGCGCCACGAGCCAGTCCCGCAGGGGGCCGGTGTAGTGCAGGGCCAGGCGCACATGGGGGTGGCGCTCCAGGGCCTCCACCATGGGGAGGTAGGCTTTCTGGTACGCCTCCTCAAAGACGTGGTCAAAGTTGCCCACCGGTTGGTGGTTGTGGATGGCCAGGGCCAGGTAGATTGTCCGCTCGGGCATGGCGGTCTCCTTTTTGATCCGACCGAAGGCTCAGTACTGCCGGTGCTTGTCCACCAGGTTCAAGAGCGGCTCACCGGCCAGGTAGCGGCGCAGGTTCTCGGCGAAGAGGTCTGCAGCCCGGTCGTCGTACTGGAGGCTGAAGCCAGCCACGTGGGGCGAGAGGATGACCCGGCGGGGGTCCACGTCCCACAGG
>DAOTYM010000507.1:0-9817 GCA_034434775.1 Anaerolineae bacterium
CCCCGCCTCCCCCGCCCCTGCCGCCCCGCGCCGAGGGATGGCCCGCGGGGCTGGAGCCCTTCGTCCAGCGGGCCATGGCCAAGCGGCCCGAAGATCGCTTTGAGAGCGCGGCCGCCATGCGCCAGGCAGCCCTCGCCCTGCTGGAGGGGGCTCACCTCCCCGGCCCCCTACCGGTGCCGGAGGACCGGGATGTCCTGGTGGAGCGCCTCTACGCCGAGGCCCTCCAGGCCTCGGAGGAAGGGGCCTGGCAGAAAGCCGTCCGCCTCCTGAGCCAGGTCCTGGCCCTGGACCCCCATTACCGGGATGCCGAGGAGCGGCTGGCGGAGGCCGGGCGTCAGGTGCGCCTGGCTGCCCTCTACCAAGCGGCACGCCAGGCCGTGGCCGCCCAGCGCTGGGACGAGGCCCGCGATGAACTGGAGGAGATCGTGCGCTTGGACCCTGGCTATCTGGACGCAGCCTCGCTCCTCCCCAAGGCGAGGGAGCGGGCAGCTGCCCAGGCCCTCAGGGCGGAGGCCAGGCCACCGGCGCAACCTTCCCCAGAGCCCCCGCCGGAGCGGCCCCCCGCGGAGGCGGTGCAGGAGGTCGCCGCCCCCATCCCGCCCCCGTCGGTCCAAGGCGAGGCAGGAACGCCTGCGGCGCAGGCCCTGGAGGCGCCGCGTCGCGTGCCCCGGGCGCGGCAGAAGTGGCTCCGCTGGGCCGGGGTTGCAGCGTTGATCCTGCTCCTTGTGGCTGGAAGCCTCCTCGTCCTGCAGGAACGGGGGGCACGGCAACTGGCCCAGGAGTACGAACAGGCCCTCGCCCACCTGGAGGCTGGGCGCCCCCGCGAAGCCCTGGCGCTCCTGGAGCAGGTGCTGGACCAGGACCCAGGCTACCGGGACGCCGCCCAATTGCGGGAGAAGGCGGCCCAGCAGGCCCTCCTGGCCGACCTGGAGGCCCAGGCCCAGGAGGCCACCCTCGCCGGGAGGTGGACAGAGGCCATCACGGCCTGGACCGCCCTCCGAGCCCGCGCCCCGGACGTCCGGCCGGCAAAGGTGGCCGAGGGGCTGTGCGCGGCCTACGGCGGCTTGGGCAAGGCGGAGGCGGCGGCCTTCTCCTCCACGGCGGAGGCTTCCCGCCTGGAAGCGGCCCTCCGTGCCTTCCGCCAGGCAGAGCAAGAGTGTGCCCCCGGGAAGGTCCAGGAGTGGGCCGCCATCTACGGAGCCCTGCTTCGGTACGCCGACGGGCGGAAGGCTGCGGAGCGGGGGGACTGGGACGCGGCCCTTGACGCCTGGTGGGGCCTCTACGCGGAGCGACCGGGCTTCGCGGACGTGGCCCAGCGGCTGTACGATGCCCTGGTGGCCCGGGGGCAGGGGCGGGCTGCACGGGGGGACACCGAGGGGGCACGCCAGGACTTTGCCGCGGCGCTGGAACTGGACGTGCCCGACCGCAGCGCGGCCCAGCGCGGCCTCCAGGCGCTGGAGGCGCAGCCTCCCCCCACGCCGACCCCCGCATCCGTCCGGCGCCCCGCCCCGCGCCTCCTCGCGCCGGAGGATGGCGCCACCTTCACCAGCGGCAAGTTCACCGAGATCGTGCTGAAGTGGGAGCCCGTGCCTGGCTTGGCGCCGGACGAGTTCTACAGCGTGACCATCATGCGCAAGGTGGGCGGTGAGCCCCGCTACTGGGGCCATGCCCTGCGGGAGACGGAGTGGAAGGTCTCACCCCTGGCCGGCTACGGCAACGCCGACAACGACCTCTTCTGGTGGTGGGTGGAGGTCCGCAAAGAGACGGGCAAGGACGTGGACGGCAAGCCAATGGGCCCGCCCATCAGCCCCAAGAGCGAGACCCGCTCCTTCATCTGGCGCTGAGGCCCCTCTCGCGGGCTTTCGGCCATAGATCAACGGCGAGGAGGATACAGAGATGGCTGACAAGCCGGACCGCAACTTGGCCTTGGAACTGGTGCGCACCACGGAGGCGGCGGCCCTGGCTGCCGGCCGCTGGATGGGCCGGGGCGACCGCGACCGCGCCGACCAGGCCGCCGTGGATGCCATGCGCTTGCTCCTCAACTCCATTGAGATGGACGGCATCATCGTCTCCGGAGAAGGGGAGAAGGACGAGGCTCCCATGCTCTACAATGGCGAGAGGGTGGGCACTGGCCACCCTCCCCAGGTGGACATCGCTGTGGACCCCATTGACGGGACCCGCCTCCTCTCCCTGGGGCGGCCGGGGGCCATCGCGGTGGTGGCCGTCTCGGAGCGCGGGACCATGTTTGACCCGCGCCACATCGTCTACATGGACAAGATCGCCGTGGGGCCAGAGGCTGCCGGCCACGTGGACATTAACGCGCCGGTGGCGGACAACCTCCGGGCCGTGGCCCGGGCCAAGGGGAAGGACGTCAACGACCTGACGGTGATGATCCTGGACCGGCCTCGCCACGAACGCCTCATCGCCGAGGTGCGGGAGGCCGGTGCCCGCATCCGCCTGATCCCCGATGGCGACATCTCCGCGGCCCTGAGCACGGCCATCCCCGATACCGGCGTGGACCTCCTGATGGGGATCGGCGGCGCGCCGGAGGCCCTGGTCTCTGCCTGCGCCCTCAAGTGTGTCGGCGGCGAGATCCAGTGCAAACTGTGGCCTCGCAACGAGGAAGAGGTGGAAGCGGCCAAGCGGATCGGCCTGAGGTTGGACCAGGTCCTGCGCATTGACGACCTGGTGCGGAGCGACAACGTCTTCTTTGCCGCCACGGGCATCACCGACGGGGAACTCCTGGATGGCGTGCGGTACTACGGCCACGGTGCCCGCACCCACTCCCTGGTGATGCGCTCCCTTTCCGGGACGGTGCGCTTCATCGTCGCCCACCACCGCTGGGAAAAACTGATGCGCTACAGCCAGGTCCAGTACGACTGAGGGCAGGGGCGGTTCGCGGGTCGCCCCTACTCATTGTATATCGTCAAGCACCACCGTGGCGTAGTACTGGAGCGCCGCCTTCACGTCACGCCGAAAGCGTGGCCTACGGCTGGCGCGGAGGGTGCGAAGCCTTCAGGGCAGGCGGCGGACCAGGCCGCGGATGAGGCGTTCCATGGCCGGGAGGGCCTTCTGCGTCACGTCCATCACCTCCTCGGCCGTGAGGGGCTGGGGCAAGATCCCCGCGGCCATGTTGGAAAGGCAACTGATGGCCACGGTCCGCATGCCCAGGGCCCGGGCCATGATGACCTCGGGCACGGAGGACATCCCCACCGCGTCGGCCCCCCACTGGCGGGCCATGCGGATCTCGGCCGGCGTCTCAAAACTGGGGCCGCGGAAGGCCACGTAGACCCCCTCCCGCAGGACGATGCCGGCCTCCCGGGCTGCCTCGCGGGCCAGGTCCTGCAGGTGGGGGTCGTAGGCGTAGGTCATGTCGGGGAAGCGGGTGAGCCCCTCCTCGTGGAGGCCGGTGAGGGGGTTTTCGCCCTGGAAGTTGATGTGGTCGGTGATGAGCATGAGGTCGCCGGGGTGGAAGGCCTCGTTGATGGCGCCGCTGGCGTTGGTGATGATGAGGGTGCGCACGCCCAGGGCGTGGAGGCAGGCGATGGGGAAGGCCACCTCTCCAGCGGTCAGCCCCTCGTAAGGGTGGAAGCGGCCCTGCATCACGGCGGTGGGCTTCCCCTCCAGGTGGCCCAGCCAGAGGTTCCCCGCGTGCCAGGACACGGTGGAGCGGGGGAAGCCAGGGATGTCGGTGTAGGGGATGCAGACCCTCTCCACAAGCGCCTCGGCCAGGGTTCCCCAGCCGGAGCCCAGCACCAAGCCCACCCTGGGCTGGAGGGCCGTGCGCTCCCGCACGGCCTGGGCGGCCTCCCTTGCCCTCTGGAGGTACGAGGTGTGTCCTTCGGCCATCGCGTTCACCCCTCCTCTGGCCCGGGCTGGGGCTTCCCGAAGAGGCGCGCCGCCCGGGCTCGGGTCTCCGCCAGGATGCGCTCGGCGTCCAGCACCTGGAACGCCCCCCGCTCCAGGAGGACGCGGCCGTCCACGAGGACGGTGTCCACGTGGCAGCCCGTGCCAGCGTAGATGAGGGTCTTGGCCAGGTCCACCGCGGGCGTCAGGTCGGGGACATCCAGGCGCACCAGGACGACGTCGGCCCGTTTGCCCACCTCCAGGGAGCCGATGCGGTCGTCCAGGCCCAGGGCCTGGGCCCCACCGAGGGTGGCCATGTGCAGGGCCTCGTGGGAAGGTTGGACGTCGGCTCCCCAGGGCTGCTGGACCGCGGCCAGGTAGGCCTCTCGGAAGAGGTCCAGGCGGTCGTTGCTGCCTGCGCCGTCGGTGCCGAGGCCCACCCTCACGCCCTGGGCACGCAGGGCAGCGGCTGGGGCAAGGCCGCTTCGCAGTTTGAGGTTGCTCCCGGGGTTGTGGGCCACGGACACCTCCTTCGCCCGCAGCAGGGCCCGGTCCTCCGCCGTCAGGTGGACGGCGTGGGCGGCCAGGGTGGGCGCGTCCAGGAGGCCCACGGAGGCAAGGTACTGGACCGGCGTCAGGCCGTGCACCTCCTGCACCTGGCGCACCTCCTCGTCGGTCTCCGCCAGGTGGATATGGAGGGTGGCGCCCCATTCCAGGGCGCGGGTGGCGGCGCTGCGCAGGAGGAGTTCGCTCGCACCGTAGGGGGAGTGGGGGCCCAGGCCCACCTGGATGCGGCCTTCGCCTGCGCCGTGCCAGGCCCGGAAGACGTCGGCGGCGCGCCGGACCTGGGTCCCGCCGTCGCCCCACTTCTCCACCCAGTGGGGCCAGGCGTCCACCAGACCCTGGTGCAGCACAGCCCGCAGGCCGGATTCCAGGACGGCCTGGGGCAGGGAGACCCAGGACATGCTCATGTCGGCGAAGGTGGTGATGCCGTGGCGGGTGAACTCCAGCAGGGAGAGGAGGGTGGACCAGTAGATGTCCTCCTCGTCCATCTGGGCCTGCACCTGGGTGACCAGGGCCAGCCACTCCATCAGGCGGGCCCCCTCGCCGGTGCCTCGGAAGAGGGCCATGTCCACGTGGGTGTGGCAGTTGACCAGGCCGGGCAGGGCGACGCAGCCAGCGCCTTCCAGCACCCGGGCCCGGCGGGGCAGGGGGGCGCCGGTGGGCTGCATGGCGGCGATGACCGGCCCGGCGATGCCGAGGTCCATGTGTGGGAGGACGGCGGCCGCGTCCGGCGCCATGGGCAGCAGGGTGACATCCCGGATCCACAGGTCCGCTGGGAGGGAACCCCTGTCTTCCATGTGCACCCTCCTCGGATGCGAGGTGGCTAGCCGTGCCTCTGGGCGAAGCGGGCCATCCGCTCCAGGGCTTCTTCTATCTTCTCGTACGCCGTGGCGTAGGAGCAGCGCACGAACCCCTCCCCGCCCGCCCCGAAGGCGGACCCGGGCACGACGGCCACTTTCTCCTCTTCCAGAAGGCGCAGGGAGAACTCCTCGGAGGTCATGCCCGAGGCGGCGATGGAGGGGAAGGCGTAGAAAGCCCCCCGGGGCTCAAAGCAGGGGAGGCCGATGGCGTTGAGGCCCCCCACGATGAGGCGGCGACGGCGGTCGTACTCCTGCCGCATCCGCTCCACCTCTTCCTCCCCGTGCCGCAGGGCCTCCAGGGCGGCGATCTGGGCGGTGGTGGGGGCGGACATGATGGTGTACTGGTGCACCTTGCGCATGGCCGCCATGACCTCCGCCGGCGCGGCCGCGTAGCCGATGCGCCAGCCAGTCATGGCGTAGGACTTGGAGAAGCCCCCCAGGAGGATGGTCCGCTCCCGCATCCCCGGCAGGGAGGCGAAGCAAGTGTGCTCCACCCCGTAGACCAGGCGGTCGTAGATCTCGTCGGAGATGACCAGGAGGTCGTGCTTCTGGGCGATCTCGGCGACCCGGAGGAGGCCCTCCCGCGGCATGACCGCGCCGGTGGGGTTGTTGGGGTAGCCGATGAGGAGGGCCTTGGTACGCGGGGTGATGAGGGGCTCCAGGGCCTCGGCGCGGATCTGGAAGGCGTCTTCCACCCGCAGGGGGAGGATGACGGGCGTCCCGCCGGCGAAGAGCACCTCTGGCTCGTAGGCCACGAAGCAGGGCTGGGGCACGATGACCTCGTCGCCGGGGTCCAGGATGGCGGTGAGGGCCAGGTAGAGGGCCTCCGAAACCCCCACGGTGATGAGGAGTTCCTGTTCCGGGTCGTAGCGCACCCCGTAGAGGCGCTCCAGGTGTGCGGCGAGGGCTTCTCGGAGTTCCAGGATGCCGGAGTTGGAAGTGTAGTGGGTGTGGCCCTCCTCCAGGGAGCGGATGCCGGCCTGGATGATGCGCTGGGGTGTCACGAAGTCCGGCTCGCCGATGCCCAGGGAGATGACATCCTCCATCGTGGCCGCGATGTCAAAGAAGCGGCGGATGCCCGAGGGGGGGACCGCCGCGACCCGTCTGGCGACGAACGAACGCATCCTCCACGTCCTCCTTAAACTTTTAGCGCGATGGCCCCGGTTGTGGGAGCCGGGCCGGTGCAGGGTGCACGTGCGGCTGGGCCGCCAACGGGTCGGCCAACGGACAGGTGAACCGGGGCGACCAAGTCATTCGTTTATTCGTTCCCCCATTCGTTGACGGCTGGTCATGGGCAGGCGCGAGGCCTGCCCCCGCCAGGCCGGGTGGCGCGGCAGAACCACTTGTCCCGTTCCTCTTCGTAGCGCAGGTGCCACCGGTTCCCCTCTTCGTCTTCCACGAGGAAGGCTGGCCCCTCTGGCTCGTGCCAGGCCTGCAGGACCCGCGCCACCTGGTGCTCGCGGCCTCCCACGGCAAAGCGCCGCGGCTCCTGGGCGTAGCGGTGGCCGGAGTAGCAGACGACGGACGCCTCTTCTTCCATGGTGATAGATTATACTACCAGGTCCGGGCGTTGGGGCGCGCGTCAATCTCGGACGAGTCGCCCACGTTGAGCCGCTCAAAGCCACCGCGCACGCGGGCCCGGCTCCCGATGAGGGAGCGGGTCAGCATGGCTTCTTCAATGCAGGCTTCCTCGTTGACGATGGAATCCTCCAGGATGGAGCGGACCACGCGGCTCCCTGCCGCCAGGCTGACGTAGGGCCCCACGCGCGATTCGGCGATGTGGCACCCTTCGCCCACGTAGACGTAGGGCCCGACCACGGAGCGCTCAATGACAGCCCCAGGCCCGATGTGCACAGGAGGGATGACCACCTTGTCCATCCCCTCCGGGCCGTCGGAGACCAAGCGCTCCAAGAGGTAGCGGTTGGTGTGGAGCACGGCGTCGGCGGTGCCGCAGTCCTCCCAGACCTCCACTGGCCAGGCTTCCAGGCGGGCACCGCGGTGGACCATGATCTGCAGGGCGTCGGCCAGGAAGTACTCGCCCTTGGTCTGGATCTTCTTGTCCATCAGTTCCTGGATGGCGTCAAAGAGCGCGGGGGCGTCCTTGAGGTAGTAGACCCCGATGACCGCCAGGTTGGAGACCGGCGTGCTGGGCTTTTCCACGAACTCCCGGATGAACCCATCCTGCAGGGTGACCACGCCGAAGCGCCGGGGGTCCTCCACCTCCCGCACGAAGATGACGCCGTCGGACCGGATGTGGGCCAGGGCGTTCAGGTCGGCCTCAAAGATGGTGTCCACGAAGATGATGAGGACCTCCCCTTGCACGTAGGGCCGGGCCAGTTGGATGGCGTGGGCCTGGCCCAGCAGTTCCTCCTGCACGAGGTACCGGGCGCGGAAGCCGTAGTTCTGCCCCACGTACCGCTCAATCTGGTCGCCCAGGTACCCCACGATGAAGCAGATCTCCTCCACGTCCAGGCCCTGGAGTTTATCCAGGATGTGCCCCAAGACCGGCTTGCCAGCCACGTGGAGCAGGGGCTTGGGTTTGGTGTAGGTGTGGGGACGCAGCCGCGTCCCGAACCCTGCCAGGGGAATGATCACCTTCATCGTTCGCAATCCTCCTCCCGGTTCCTTGGGCGGCTCTGCCCTGGCCGCACCTTGCGGGCCGCATCGGTCAGGGAACAGGTGTGGGTGGCAAGAAGGTCACGTACTTGACGATCCGGGCCTTGGCCTTCTGCTCGGCAAACCACTGCTGGAAGTTGTGCTGGTGGTACCGCTCCAGGACCTCCTGGCGCACGGGGCGCACCTCACGTCCCAGGACCTGGATGATGTGGTAGCCAGATTCGGTGTGGAAGATGTCGCTCGTCTGCCCCACGGCCAGGGAGAACGCCCGTTCCTCCATCTCGGGCGGCATCATGCCCCGGGGAAGCCACTCCATGAGGCCCCCGCGCGGGCGGGTGCCCGGCTCCTTGGACATCTCCTTGGCCACCTTCTCAAAGGGCTCGCCGGCTTCCAGGCGGGCCTTGGCCTCTTGGGCCTCCTTCTCCGTGAGGGTGAGGATGTGCCGGATCTGGACCTGCTCGGCGTTGGGCGGGCCTCCGTGGCGGCGGAGCATCTCCTGGTAGAGGACCTGGAAGCGGAAGGTGGCGAGGAACGCCTCCTCGCTCAACTGGAAGTCCTTCAGGAACGCCTCAAAGGACTCGTACTTCAGTTGCTGGACCACCTGCTGCGCGGCCGAGGCGGCCAGGGCGCGGGCCTTCGCCTCGTCCACCTCCACGCCTTCCGCTGCGGCCAGTTGCCGCAGGAGTTCCTGGTTGATGAGTTGGTCCAGGATGCTCTCCCGCAGGGCGGGCAGGCGGGCCTGCCCCTCCGCGCTGTACCAGTCAATCCCCTGTTGCAGGGCCATCAGTTTGGCGTTCCGCAGGAGTTCCTGGCCGTAGACGGTGGACGGGATCTCCACCTCGTTGACCCGGGCCACGGCTGGCACGTCCTCCAGGGGCGGCAGGACGGCAGGGGTGCTGCCCGGCGTGGGCCGGATGAGGCGCGGGGTGGGGGAGCCGGGCGCGCCGCACCCAGCCAGGAGGAAAAGCGCGGCCATCAGGAGGGCGCCTGCGGCCAGAAGCCCTCGGAGGCGGCGACGCGGGGGCATGGGCTCAGGCCTCCTCCTGGGAGGCCGGTTCCAGGTCCGGCCAGCGGGTGTGCCAGGGAGTGCTCTGCTCGTAGGCGTAGGCCACGCGGAACATCACCTCCTCTCGGAAGGCCGGGGCCATGATCTGCAGGCCGACGGGCAGGCCCTCGGCGAAGCCGCAGGGCACGGAGATGGCACAGAGCCCGGCCAGGTTGGCCGGGATGGTGAAGATGTCCGAAAGGTACATCTGGAGGGGGTCCTGGACGCGCTCGCCCAGGCGGAAGGCCACCGTGGGGGAAGTGGGCGCGACCAGGGCGTCCACCTCCTGGAAGGCGGCGTCAAAGTCGGCCTTGATGAGGGTGCGCACCTTCTGGGCCTTGAGGTAGTAGGCGTCGTAGTAGCCGGCGGAGAGGGCGTAGGTCCCCAGCATGATGCGCCGTTTGACCTCCGGCCCGAAGCCGAAGGCGCGGGAGCGGCGGTAGCCCTCCCAGAGGTCCGGGGCGGCGCGGTCGGAATAGCCGTAGCGGATGCCGTCGTAGCGGGCCAGGTTGGTGGAGGCCTCGGCGGTGGCGATGAGGTAGTAGACCGGCAGGGCGTACTCTGTGTGGGGCAGGGAGACCTCCTGCACCGTCGCGCCCAGGGCCTCCAACTGGGCGATGGCTTCCTGTACCGCGGAGGCCACGCCGGGCTCCAGGCCCCCGATGAAGTACTCCCGAGGCACGCCGACGCGCAGGCCCTTCAGGTCCTCCCGCAGGGCTGCTAGGTAGTCCGGGACCGGCTGGTCCACACAGGTGGAATCCCGGGGGTCGTGGCCAGCGATGGCCTGGAGGAGGAGGGCAGCATCCCGCACGTCCTTGCCGAAGACGCCAACCTGGTCCAGGGAGGAGGCGAAGGCCACCAGGCCGTAGCGGGAGACCCGGCCGTA
>DAOTYM010000508.1:0-6916 GCA_034434775.1 Anaerolineae bacterium
CCCACCCCCACCACCAGCACGGCGAGCAACACGCCGCAGGCCGCGCCCCCCCGTTCCCAAAGCCGCCGCCGGACCAGGCGGAGCGCCTGGCCGGGGAGCACCAGGCGGATGGCCCACAGGGCCCAGAAGGTCAGGAGGACGGCTGCCGCGTGGTTTGCCCAAGCCGCGCCCTGCACCTCGGCCGCGAACAGGAGCGCGGCGAAGGCCCACCACCCCAGGAAGACCGGCAGCGTGCCCCGCCAACGCCCGCGCGGGCGGGGCGAGGCGAGCAGCGGCCCGCTGGAGGCGAAGGCCACCAGGAGGAAGGCCACTGCCTGTCCCACTGGCCAGAAGGCCACGGCCACCCAGCCGCCCCTGGCGCTCCCCGAGAGGGCCAAGATGAGGGCCCCCCCGGCCAGGAGGACCACAGGCCAGTCCCCCGCATCCATCCCCGCGCGGCTCAAGAGCGCCCACCCCAGGGCCAGGGCCAGAAGGCATCCCAGCACGGCCCAGCCGGCCGCCCACGGGAAACTGAGCCCGCCCAGGGAAGCCAGAAGCGAAACCTGCCCGAAGCGCTCGCTATGGAGGAACAGGAACAGGGGAACGGCCATCCACGGCATGGTGGCGACGAGGGAAGGATCGCCCCCCGAGCGGGCGTCAGGCCCGCTCCAGCGCCGAACCCATTCCACCAGGAGCCACAGGGCCAGCCCGCCGAAGACGAAGGTGAGGCCGTGCCCCAGAACATCGCGCCGCCAGGGCAGGTCCACCGTGAGGAGGAGGCTCCGCGCCGCCGTGTCCAGGAGGACGCCCGCGCCCAGGGCCCACGGCCACACTCCCATGCCCCGGGCGCCCCGGCCCGTGGCCTGTTCGTGCTGGGGGGCCACAACCGTCAGCACAGCCAGGGAGACCACGGCCACACCGGAGAAGACCAGGTCCAGAGGGGGAGAGGAACTCCACTGCTCCAACATGCGCAGCACCACCAAGCCCCCTACCGGGAAGACCCACGCGCCGAAAGTGCCGAAGGCCCGCCACAGGAGCGGCGCCACCCACATGAGGGCCACAAGCCCCAGGGCGAAGCCGGCCACGAAGGCGGGCGGGGCAAGGTCCCCTAAGGTGTAAGCCAGCGTGGGGATGAAGACGCGCAGTTCCTGCAGGCCGAACCACGTGGCCAGGCAGAGGAGGCCAGCCTCCAGGAGCCAGACGAAGGAGTCCAGATAGGTGGGCCGGGGCGCGGCCGCGGCAGGCACGGGGCGAGGTTGCCTCCGGATCCTCTTCCGCATCCTCCCTCTCCTCCCGAGGCTGCGGGGCTCTCCGGCGCGCAAGGGAGCCGGGCGCTCAGGCCGGCTTCGGGAGCCCCTGGGAGCGGAGCACCGAGAGCAGGTACCGCCGCACCTGGTCCAGGGCCCGGGTGCCCACCCAGCGCTGGGTCAACTCCCCGGTGCCGCCGAAGTGGTGGGTTTGCCAGGCCACGTCCTGCGGGGTGGCCAGGGCCACCTGGGTGACCCCCTGGCGCGCCGTGTAGGGGTCACCGCCCGGTTCCATAGAGCCCTCCAGGGCCAGGGCGAGGTCGGCCCCGCTTCGGGCCAGGAGTTCCTGCGCCGCCCGTACGGCTGCCGAGGGCGACGACCAGGGAGCCTCCTCCCCTCCGCCGAAGCGGGCCGCCACGGTTTCCGCATCGGCCAGGACCTCCGCCAGGGCCAGCACTTGCTCGGCCTGGGGGACGCTGCGCAAGCGCGCCGCCAACGCACCGCCCGTGTTGGTCTCCAGGAGCGCGAGGCGGCGCCCAGCCTGGGTGAGGAGCCGGACCACCACCTCCTCCACCGTCTCCGAGCCGGTGCCGTAGATGGCGTCGCCCAGGCGCTCGCGCACGCGGGCCGCCATCTCCTCCAGCAGGCGGTCGGCTTCCTCCTCGGAGTCCGCCTTGACCGTGATGCGCACGTCGGTCTGGCCGGCATGGGCTGCCGTGCCCACGGTGGGGTTGGCGCACTGCATCAGGTCCTCAATCTGCTCGCCGACCTGGCTCTCCCCCAAGCCGCCGGTGCGCAGGATCAGGCTCTTGATCACCTGGGTCCGGCCGCCCATCTTCTCCCGCAAGTAGGGGAGAACCCGCTCCTCCATAAGGTACTTCATCTCCCGCGGCACCCCGGGCAGGCAGATGATGGTCCCCTGAGGGAGGTCCACGGCGAAGGCCGGCGCGGTCCCTACGGGGTTCTCAATGATGAGAGCCCCCTGGGGCACGTAGGCCTGGCGGCGGTTGTTCTCCGTCATGGGGCGGCCCCAGCGCTGGAAGAGCGACTCTATGTGGGCCAGGAGCGCGGGGACCAGCACCAGGGGACGGCCGGCAACGTCGGCCACGGCCTCCCGGGTGACGTCGTCAGCCGTGGGGCCGAGGCCGCCGGTGGTGATGACCACATCGCAGCGGCCCAGGGCCAGGCGCAGGGCCTCGGCGATGCGGCCCCGGTTGTCGCCCACGGTGGTCTTATAGTAGAGGTCCACCCCGATGCGGGCCAGTTGCTGGGCGATGTAGACCGAGTTGGTATCCACCTGCTCGCCCAAGAGGAGTTCCGTGCCGATGGTGATGATCTCTGCCTTCATGCTCCCTCAACCCCAGGAACGGGCGATCTGGGCAATGTACCCCACTACCTGGCGCACTTCATCCAAGGTGTTGAAAGGCCCTACGCTCAGGCGCACGGTGCCCAGGGGGAACGTGCCCAAGGTGCGGTGGGCATCGGGGGCACAGTGGAGGCCCGGGCGCACAGCCACATCAAACGAAGCGTCCAGGATGGCGGCAACCTCTGAGGGCTCCAGGCCCGGCAGGGTGAAGGAGACCGCTCCCGCGCACCGCGCCGGGTCCTCCGGCCCGTAGAGGCGGAGGCCCGGCACCTCCCGAAGCCCCTCTCGCAGGGCCCGGACGAGGGCCACCTCGTGGGCACGGATGGCCTCCAAGCCCCGGTGCTCCAGGTACTCCAGGGCTGCGCCCAAGCCGGCGATGCCCACGGTGTTGGGCGTGCCGCTTTCCAGGCGGTGGGGCAGGTCCGAAGGCTGCACGTCCAGTTCCGACGAGGTCCCTGTGCCACCCTCCCGCGTGGGGCGCAGGTCCACCCCAGGCCCCACGTAGAGAGCCCCCGTCCCCGTGGGCCCCAGGAGCCCCTTGTGCCCGGAGAAGGCCAGCAGGTCCGCCCCCAGGTCCGCCACCCGGAAGGGGACCGCGCCCACGGTCTGCGCGCCATCCACCAGGAAGAGCGCCCCTGCAGCGTGGGCCAGGCGGGCCACCTCCGCCACGGGCTGGAGGGTCCCGGCCACGTTGGAGGCGTGGGTGAGGACCACCAAGCGGGTGTTGGAGCGGAAGGCCCGGGCAAGGGCGTCCACATCCACCGGCCCGTCGCCGAAGCAGGGGACTTTCGTCACCTGCACCCCTTGTTCGGCGAGGGCGCGCAGGGGCCGGGTGACGGAGTTGTGCTCCACACTGGAGGTGATGACGTGGTCCCCAGGCCGCAGGAGGCCCTTGAGGGCCAAGTTGAGGCCGTCGGTGGCGTTGAGGGTGAAGACGATGCGCTCCGGTGGCGAGACACCCAGGAGGCGCGCCAGCGCCCGCCGCGCGGATTCCACCCGCTCGGCTGCGGTCCGAGCCAGGCGATGGCCGCTGCGCCCCGGGTTGCCTGCCTCCTCCAAGAGGAAGCGGGACATCGCCTCGGCCACGCCGGGGGCCTTGGGCCAGGAAGTGGCCGCGTTGTCCAGGTAGATCATCCTATCCCCCGATGTAGCGCGCGTACAAGGTGCGGGCTTTGGCCGGGTCGGTCGTCCCCTTGATGATGGCCCGGCCATCCGGGAAGACGGCCATGTCGCATTCCTCGTTGGCGAAGCGCAGCAGGAACTCGTTCTGCGTCACCTGCCCCACGGCGCGCAGGCGTTCGGCCAGGGCAGGCAGGTCCAGGTGGACCGGCGGCCGTGGGGCAACCTGCACCCCACTGCGGCCACACAGGCTGATGGCCACCGTGCCCGTCTCGGCCCGGAGGAAGGGGTACTCGCCACGGCCACAGGTGGGGCAATCGGGGGAAGGCCCGCCCAGTTCCACCACCTCAAAGGACAGGTCCCAGACCTCCACCGACAGGAGCCCCCGGTTGGGACGCCCGGAGCCGGTGAGGATCTTCAGCGCCTCCGAGACCTCAACGCCCCCGATGATGCGCACAATGGGGCTGATGATGCCAGCCACGTCGCAGGTGGGCAGGCTGCCCGGCGGCGGGGGCTCCCGGAACACGCACCGCAGGCACGCCGACTGCCCAGGGAGGATGGTCATGGACATCCCCGAGGCCGCCACCACTCCGCCGTAGACCCAGGGGATGCCCGCGGCCACGCAGGCATCGTTGATCAGGTACCGGGTTTCAAAGTTGTCGGTCCCGTCCAGGACGACATCTGCGCCGCGGATGAGGTCCTGGACGTTCCCGGCATGGACATCGGTGACGATGGGCTCCACCGCCACCGTGGAGTTGATCTTCTGCAGGTGGCGGGCGGCAGCCACGGCCTTGGGCAGTTGCTGCAGGACGTCCTCTTCGTCAAAGAGCATCTGGCGCTGGAGGTTGTTGAGTTCCACGAAATCCCGGTCCACGATGACCAGCCTGCCCACGCCGGCCCGCACCAACCCGTCGGCGATGGTGGACCCCAGCGCCCCACACCCGATGAGGACAGCCGTAGATCCCAGAAGCCTCCTTTGCCCCTCTGGGCCGATGGGGGGAAACTGCACCTGTCGCACGTACCGCTCGTCCACTTCAGGCATGGGCTTCCTCCCATCCAAAAGAAGGCTACCCCTGCGCGAACTCCTGGACCTCCTGCCGGATCTGGCGCAGGGCGTTCACATAAGTCCACTGCCCGTCCAGTTCGGCCTCGTTCAGTATCCCATCCAGGTAAACAAGGAAATCGTAGTTCACATGGTCCCGGTACTCTTCCATGATCTCCCGGCGTTTTGCCGCATCCTTCGTGTCCAGAAGCATCTCCAGCAGGCGCACGGGCACTGGAGCCTGGGCGATCAGGGCATCCTGCACCAGCCTCTCCAGAGCGACAAGCCGCGCGGCTATGTCCCGGCGCCCTTCTTCCAGAGCCTGTTCCGCGCTGATGTTCAATATCTGGAGCAGGAGGGGGGAGAGCTCGTCGGCATGCTCCTCCACAGCCGCAGCCATGTCCTTGGCCTCCAGCAAGATGCTCAGGAGTTTGAGGCTCTCCCCTATCTCTTCCTCCATCTCGCGGTCAACCTTCTTCGTCAGGTTCCGGATGTGGCCCCGCAGGCTCCGGAGGCGCTTTGCCTGCTCCCCATCGCCTGCCTGTTTGGCTTCCTCTGCCCGCTGGGTGAGCAACCTGTAGAGGTCCTCGTCCACCAACGGACGGTTGACAGCCAGGAGCGTCTCCAGTTCTTCGTCGTCTTCGGCCGCGAGGATCGCCTCCAGGAGTTCCGTCTGGGCTTCCGCCTTCTGCTCTGCCTGCTGCTTGCGTGCCTCGGCAAGGGCTTCCTGCCCCCAGGTGCTGTGCTCAAGGATGGCCTCGCGCACCCGCGCCGCACGCGCCGCCCGGGGCATCTGGCCTGTTGAGGCACTCTCCTGCAGGACGTTGGTGGCCATGATGAACAGGTCCTGGTCCACGTCGGCATTGCGCTCGCGCACGAGGGCCTCCAACCGCCCGGCATCGTCCGCCACGGAGAGGAGTTCGCCGAGGAGGGCTCCCTTGGCCTGCAAGGCCTTCAGCATCTCCGGCGTCACCCCATCTGCCTGCAGGACTGCCTCCACCAGGCTCCTGCGGGAGAAGAACATGCGCGGCTGGAGGAGGGAGGCCTTGCGCTGCTCGGGTGGGAGCGCGCCCAAGACCTTGTTGGTCAGGTCACCGATGAGGGCCTGCTGCCGGGCGTTGTCCAGCCCCAACTCCTGGGGCATGAGGACCAGGGCCAGTTGCTTCTCCCGGTCCACGTACAGGAAGGGGCTGACGATCTCCACTCGCATGCCGCAGTGAGGGCAGATGCCCGCGTTCAGCGTGCCGCTCAGGAGCAGGTCCTTCAGTTCGGGTGCCTCTGTCACGTCCACCACGGGGTAGACCTGCGTCGTGTAGTTCTGCCTGCACGAAGGGCAGGCCACCGATACCATCTGGGGTCTTACCATGTGATCTTTCGCCTTTCTCGTTCTGACTGTTGCCGCCTATCCCGAAAGTCCGGCCGGCTCCTGGACCTGGCCCGCGGCCCCTCACCGGGAACCGAGGAGCCCTTCCACGGTGCGCCGGAAATGCGCTTCGTCCAGAGGGCCGATGTACTTCTGCACCAGGGTTCCATCCGGGCCGATGAGGTAGGTCTCAGGCACGGCACGCACGCCGTACGCGCGGCTGACCTCCAGGCGCGCGTCCGGCCCGTTGGGGAACCCCCACCCATATCGGTCCAGGAACGCCAGGGCCTTGGCCTCCACATCTTTGTAGGATACGCCCACGAACTGCACTCCCCGCGGCGCGTACTCCTCCCACAGCCTCTTCAAAGCGGGTGCCTCCTCGCGGCAGGGCGAACACCAACTGCCCCAGAAGTGCAGCACCACCACCTGCCCCCGCAGCGCGTCCGAAGTCAGGGTGCCGCCTCCGTACAGGTCCAGCCGGAAGGCAGGGGCGGGCTGCCCCACCACGGGCCCGGCCTCGCCAGGGCCGAGCCCGGCAAAGGCCACGGCCAGGGTGGCCGCGACGGCCACCACCACGACCGAGACCGCGATCCACGTCTGCCTTCCAGGCGTGCGGCCGGGAGCCACGTTTCCTTCCACCCCCTGGTATGGCGCGAATTGTACACTACCTGCACCCTTTTCAACAAGTCCAACGCGCCGGGCGGAGAGGGGGCAATCAGGCCTCCGAGACGAACGCCTCCACCACCGGTCGCCTCCGAACGCGGGTGTAGAGGAACTGGGTTACCTGGTCCTTGATGCGG
>DAOTYM010000509.1:0-5151 GCA_034434775.1 Anaerolineae bacterium
GTCGTAGTAAGGGTCAAAGGTGACGAAATCGGGGCCTAGGGAAAGAGTCAGGGTGCCGCCGCGCTGGGGTTCCGTGGGTTCTGGCACGGGGGTGGGGGTGACGACCACGGGCTTCTCCACCACCACCGTCTGGACCACCGGTTTCTCCACCACCACCGTCTGGACCACCGGCTTCTCCACGACTTTCTCTTTTTCCACCACCACGGGGGTGGGCGCAGCGCAGGACGTGAGCACAGAAAGGATGGTGATCAGGCTGGCGAGCAGGACCAACTTCTTGGAGCGCATCTCCTTTTCCTCCTGTTGCTAGGACTGCTGCGGGCAACCCCGGGCAACGTCGCGAGATGGCGAGGGCTGGACCGCCTCGGATGCTTACCGCCGGCAGGGTGGCCGACCCCCTCCCACCTTCTTGCGGCCATTGCTCACCCCCTTCCTGCAAGAAACCCGGCCGCGGAGCTCCCTCGCCCCAGAGGCACGGCTGGTCCTGAGGGCCTAGAGAGCGAAATATTGCCCCAGTCTCGCTCCGTCAAACCCTCGCGGCAGGTACATGCCGCTGGGCTTATCCACCTCGTACTGGCCCGCATAATCCCCGCGGGCGATGCGCTCCAGCATCTCCACCAGACGGTCCACCTCCTCCAAGGTGTTGTAGCACCCGAAACTCACGCGCACAAGCCCGGGCAGCGCGGAGCGGTCTCCGCGCAGGGCCCGCTCTTTATACACCTGGTACTCGCGTTGGTCAATCCGGAGGAGGTTCAGGACGTAGGGATGGGCGCAGAAGCACCCGTTGCGTACCCCAATGCCCCCCTCAAATGCAAGCACCGCGGCCACCTTGCCGTGGGGCACGCCTTTGACTTCAAAAGAGATAACACCCAACCGGCCCTCCAGTTGCTCCGGGTCGCTGGAGCCGTACACACGGACCTCTGGAAGGGCCCTCAGGCGGCGCAGCGCGTACCGGGTCAGGACTCGTTCGTGCGCCTCCAGAGCCTCCATCCCCACCTGGGTGAGGACACGGATGCTTTCCGCCAAGGCCACTGCCCCCACCACGTTGGGGCTCCCGGCCTCATCCCGCTCCGGCGGCTCCGCCCAGTGGACTTCATCCAGGTTGACGATCTCAATGGTACCGCCGCCGCGGTAGTCGGGCGGGCCGTTGCGGAAGAACTCCCGGGGCCCCACGAGCACCCCGGTGCCGAAGGGAGCGTACATCTTGTGGGCGGAGAAGGCGATGAAATCCAGCCGGCGTGGCGAGCCCGGGTCGCCCATCCGCACGGTCCGGTGGGGGGCCAACTGGGCGCAGTCCGCCACCATATAGGCCCCGGCCTGGTGGGCCATCTCGGCGATGTCATAGATGGGAGGGGTGAACCCCGTCACATTGGAAGCTCCGGTGACGGTCACCACCCGCACCCGCCCCCTATAGCGCTCCAGCTTCCGGGCCAGGTCTTCCAGGTCCAGGGAGCCATCTTCCCGGAGGCCGGCGTACACCACTTGTGCTCTAGCCCGCCAGGGAAGGTCGTTGGAGTGGTGTTCCATCAAGGTCGTCAGCACCACGTCGTCTGGCCTAAGGTCAAGGCGGTTGGCCAGTTTGTTGAGGGCTTCGGTGGTGTTCTTGACGAAGACGACACAGGAAGCCTCGGGGTCAGCGCCGACAAAACGCGCTACGGTGCGCCGGGCTTTCTCATAGGCCTCGGTTGCGAGGAGCGACTTGAACCCCGCTCCCCGGTGGACGCTGGAGTACCACGGCAGGAACTCGTTGACCTTCTCCTGCACCGCGCGAAAGGCAGGGGTACTGGCTGCATTGTCCAGGTACACATAGGGCCGCCTGGACCCATCCAGCAGGGGGACCTCCCGGTCCACGCCGACGATGGCTTCCCGGAGGCGAGGCAGTTCCTTCACAGTTGGCGGTGGGTTCATGGGGTAGTGCTCCTGGGTTCATCCATGTCTTGCCCCTGCTCGGTGAGGGAGAGGGGCTGGATCCACGTCTCGGCGGAGAGGGGGCTGATCTGGGTGGTGAGGGCCTCCAGGACCCGCCGCTGGGACCGGGCGATCTGGCTCTGCATCAGGTGTTCGGCGCGGACGGGGTCCCGCTCCAGTAGGGCGGTGGCCAGGGCGACGTGTTCGTCCCGCATCTCTTCCGCGCTGTCCCGCAGGTCCAGCCCCAGGTGGAAAACCCGCAACAGTTCGTCCAGCAGGCGGGCGATGAGGTCTGCCAGCCGCCTGTTCCCGGAGGCCACGGCGATGGCGAGGTGGAACTCGGAGTTGAGGGTGAGAAAATGGGTGTAACTCTGGCGGTCCCGGTAGCGATAGGTGAAGTTGGCCTGTTCAGCGATGCGCCGCAGGGCCTCCTGGGAGCCCCGCACGGCGGCCAGGCGCGCCGCCGCGGATTCGGCAATGGAGCGCAGTTCGTAGATCTCGTAGATGTCGGAGATGGCGATGGGGCTGACGATGTAGCCGAAGCGCGGCACCGCCTGGACGAACCCCTCCTGCACCAGCCGCTGGAGGGCCTCCCGCACGGGGGTGAGGCCCACGCCGTACCGTTCCGCCAGTTGGGGCTGGGCGATCTGCTGCCCGGGCCTGAGGGCGCAGGTGAGGATATCCACCTTGATGACCTCGTAGGCCTTGTCAGCCAAGGAGACGCTCACAGATTGCCTCCTCTGGGTGGAAAGGGTGACATGTCTACAATATATTGCTAGTATATCACAACTTCGGGAATCTGTCAAATGCGAGAGCCCTCCCCCCAGCAGTCCCAGGAACTTCCACGCCTCCCCTTGCGTCTATTCCGCAGTGCAGGTGGCGGAACCCCCTCCCAGCGATGCGCCCTTGATGGAGGAGCGAACATGAGGAGAAGGATCGTCTGCATGGCCGCCCTGGCCCTTGCCCTGTGGCTCGCGGCCACCCCCGCCCTGGCGGACGGGATCATCATCCCCCACCCCCCGCCCGAGGTGCCCCGCGCCGAGAACCTGGCCATCAAGTACCACCGCGTCCAGGTCACCATCCAGGACCAGGTTGCCACGACGCACGTGGACCAGGTCTTCGTCAACCCCAACCCCTTCCCAGTGGAGGGGACCTACCTCTTCCCCCTGCCGGAGGACGCGGCCATCTCCCGCTTCACCCTGTGGGTGGACGGGAAGCCCCAGGAAGGGAAACTGCTCCCCCGCGACGAGGCCCGCCGCATCTACGAGGAGATCGTCCGCAGCCAGCGCGACCCGGCCCTTCTGGAGTACGTGGGCCGGGACGCCTTCCAGGCCCGCATCTTCCCCATCCCCGCAGGGGGCGAACGCCGCGTGGAACTGGAGTACACCGAGGTGCTGGACCTGGAAGGCGGGCTGGTCCGGTACGTCTACCCCCTGAACACGGAGAAGTTCTCCTCCCGGCCCCTGGAGGAGGTCGCGGTGAGCGTGGACATCCGCTCCAGCCGGGACCCCATCAAGGCGGTCTACTCCGGCAGCCACGACGTGGCGGTGGACCGGGAGAGCGATTTCCACGTCCGGGTTGGCTACGAGGAAACGGACGTCCTGCCCGACAAGGACTTCACCCTCTACTACGGCCTCTCGGGGGAGGAGTTCGGCCTCAACCTCCTGAGTTACCGGGAGCCGGGGGAGGATGGCTTCTTCCTCCTCCTGGTGGCGCCGGACGTGGAGGCGGAGGCCGCGCCTCGGGTGGCCAAGGACGTCCTCTGCGTGCTGGACATCTCCGGCAGCATGCGGGGCGAGAAACTGCGCCAGGCCAAGGAGGCCCTGCGCTTCATCCTGGACAACCTGCATGAGGACGACCGCTTCAACCTCATCGCCTTCAGCACCGGTGTGCAGGCCTTCGCCCCCGGGCTGCAGCCGGCTTCGGCCCGGGAGGCGGCGCGCCGCTGGGTGGACGACCTGCAGGCGGCCGGCGGCACGAACATCCACCGTGCCATCTCGGAGGCCCTGGACCAGGCCACCCCAGAGCGCCCCACCATCCTCATCTTCCTGACGGATGGCCTGGCCACGGAGGGCATCACCGACACGCAGGCCATCCTCCAGGAAGTCGCCCGGAAGGCCCCTGAGACGGTGCGCCTCTTCTGCTTCGGGGTGGGCTACGACGTCAACACCATCCTCCTGGACACCCTCGCCAGCGAGCACCGGGGAGCCAGCGCCTACGTCCGCCCCGAAGAGGACATTGAGGAGGTGGTCTCGGCCTTCTACGCCAAGGTGAGCGCCCCCCTCCTGACCGATGTGCGCCTCACGTTCCAGGGCGTCCAGGTGGAGGACCTCTACCCCTATCCCCTGCCGGACCTCTTCGCCGGGACGCAACTGGTGGTGGTCGGGCGGTACCGGCAGGGCGGACCGGCCAAGGTGGTGTTGGAAGGCGAGGTCAACGGGGAACCGCGGCGCTTCGTCTACGAGGACCTGCTCCTCCGGGAGGAGGGGGGCGAGGCCTTCATCCCCCGTCTGTGGGCCACCCGCAAGGTGGGTTACCTCCTGGCCCAGATCCGGCTCCACGGGGAGGATAAGGAACTGGTGGAGGAGGTGGTGGACCTGAGCGTGCGCTACGGCATCATCACGCCCTACACCTCCTTCCTGGTGGAGGAGCCGCACCTGGCCCTGCGGCCGGAGGGCCGGGAAGCCCTGGTCCAGCGGGAGATGGGGGCTGCCGCGACCGCCGCCCCCATGGTCTCCGGCCAGGAGGCTGTGTTCAAGAGCATGGTCCAGGATAGCCTGAAGGCTGCCGAACGGCCGGCCGAGGCCCGCGTGGCCCAGGTGCGCCTGGTGGGGGACAAGGCCTTCGTCCAGCAGGGCAACGCCTGGGTGGACACGGCCTTTGACCCATCGGCCATGCGCCCCACCACCGTGCCCTTCGGGAGCGAGGCCTACTTCCGCCTTCTGGCGCAGGAACCGGCCCTGGGCCGCTACTTCGCCCTCGGGCAGGAGGTCACCGTGGTCTGGAAGGGGCAGGCCTACCAGGTGACGCCGGCCGAGCCCGTCCCCGCGCCCCAGGGGACGCCCACAGTCCGCCCGTGGCCCACGCCGGCCCCGGTCCAGCCTGGACCGCGGTCCACGCCGACCTTGGAGCCCACGCCCACCAGCACACCCACCCCTGGGGCCCCGTGGGAGGACCTCTGGCGCGCCCTCCTGGCGTGGCTGCGCGGGCTCCTGCCGTAGGGCGTGCCTTGCCCCCGCGGGAGCC
>DAOTYM010000510.1:0-11486 GCA_034434775.1 Anaerolineae bacterium
GGGGTGGCGCAGGGGGCATACCCTGCGCTGGATGAACTCAGCCCCTTCGGCGAGCACGATGGCGTGATCGCGGTGGACCTGGACGGCCGCATCCGCTACATGAGCGGCATCGCCACCAACCTGTACCGCAAATTGGGCTACATGGGCGACATGATCGGGCGGACCATCTCCGAACTGGAGACGTCCGACGCGGGGCTGGTGGCGGAGGCTCTGGGCGAGCGCCGGCCTCTGGAGCGGGAGGTCACCGAGAGGGGCCGGGTGCACATTAAGAAGGTCATCCCTTTCTACGAGTGGACGGGGCCCTGGGGGGCCCTCCAGCGGTGGCTGGCCCCGCACCGCATGGAGCCACGCCTTGCCGGCGCGCTCCTCCTGGTCCACGATTGCACCGAGGCCCGCCTCAAGGAGCGCCAGTTGCGGGTCAAATCGGCCATGATCCAGGAGGTGCACCACAGGGTCAAGAACAGCCTCCAGAACATCGCCAGCCTCCTGCGCATGCAGGCCCGGCGCAGCACGTCGGACCAGGTGCGGGCAGCCCTGGAGGAGGCGGTCAACCGCATCCTCACCGTGGCCGTGGTGCACGAGTTCCTGGCCCATCAGGAGGCCAGCGTGGTGGACATGCGGGAGGTGGCGCAGCGGATCATCCGCCAGGCCCGGGAGGTCATGCTGGCCCCCGAGCGCCCCATCCACCTGCGCTTGGAGGGGGAGGCGGTCTACCTGCCCACGCAGCAGGCGACGTCCTGTTCCCTGGTCATCAACGAACTCCTGCAGAACGCCCTGGACCACGCCTTTGACGGGGATCGGCCGGGGACGATCTGCGTGCGGCTGGAGGACCTGGGCGACCGGGTCTCCGTTGTGGTGGAGGACGACGGACGGGGCCTGCCAGAGGACTTCCAGGTGGGGCGGGGAGGCAGCCTGGGCCTTCAGATCGTGGAAACATTGGTGACCGAAGACCTCAAAGGCACGTTTGAACTGCGCAGACGGGCCGGCGGAGGGGCTATCGCTGTGGCCACCTTCCCCAAAACTCAGGTTGGAGGTGAGAAGCCTTGGAACGCAGGAGAGTGATCATCGCCGACGACGAGGCGATCATCCGCATGGACCTCAAGGAAATGCTGGGGAACTTGGGCTATCTGGTGGTCGGCGAGGCCCCAGATGCCCGCAGCGCCGTCAACCTGGCGCGGGAACTGCGCCCGGACATCGTCATCATGGACATCAAGTTTGAGGGGGACGACTTTGACGGCATTGAGGCAGCCAAGGTCCTGACGGCGGAGAAGATCGCCCCCGTCCTCTTGCTCACGGCTTTCAGCCAGAAGGAACTGGTGGAGCGGGCCAAGGAGGCCTCGGTCTCTGGGTACATCGTCAAGCCTTTCCGCGAGTCGGACCTGGGACCGGCCATTGAGATCGCCCTGGCGCAGTTTGAGGAGTTCAAAGCCCTGGAGCAGCAGGTGGGCGACCTCAAGAAGGCGCTGGAGACCCGCAAACTGGTGGACCGGGCCAAGGGCATCCTGATGGACACCCAGGGGCTCACCGAGGCGGAGGCGTTCCGCAAGATCCAGAAGATGAGCATGAACACCCGCAAGCCCATGAAAGAGGTGGCGGAAGCCATCATCCTGGCCCACCAGGCACAACAGTCGTGACTGGCCGCCCGGGGCTTCCCGAGAGCCTGCGAGGCGGCCATGGAGACACGGCCATCCCCGGGATGGGGAGGCCGTGTCTCTCTTTTGTCCGCAAGGCGGCTCTTTGTGGGTGCAGACCACCAGCAGGAGGGAGGACATGTCTCTGGAACAGGTTGCCGACCGAATCAGCCAGTGGATCGCGGACCAGGTCCGCAGCGCGGGCGCGCAAGGCGGGGTGTTGGGCGTGAGCGGGGGTGTGGATTCGGCCCTCGTGGCCGCCCTGACCGCCAGGGCACTGCCAGGACGGTGCCTGGGGCTCCTCATGCCCTGCCACAGCCAGCCGGAGGATGAAGAGTGGGGCCGGTTGGTCATTCGGACCTTCGGCCTGGAGTCGTTACGGGTGGACCTCACACCGGCCTACGATGCCTTGCTCGGGTGCCTGCCCCCGGGGAGCGACATAGCCCGGGCCAACCTCAAACCGCGGCTGCGCATGGCCACCCTCTACTACGTGGCCAACAGCCGCAACTACCTGGTCATCGGCTCGGGGAACAAGTCCGAACTGATGGTGGGCTACTTCACCAAGCACGGCGATGGTGGGGTGGACCTCCTGCCCATCGGCGGTCTCTACAAGCACCAGGTGCGCGCCCTGGCCCGCGCCGTGGGGGTGCCCCAGGCCATTGTGGACCGCCCGCCCACGGCCGGCCTGTGGCCAGGGCAGACGGACGAGGGGGAGATGGGCATCACCTACAACGAATTGGATGCCGTCCTCGCGGCCCTGGAGGCTGGCGACGTAGGCCACCTGGATGCTGCCCTGGTGGATCGGGTGCAGAAGATGAAGGCGCGTTCGGAGCACAAGCGGCGCATGCCGCCGGTGTGCCCGGTGGAGTGGCCGGCCACCCTCGGGTGAGCCGGAGATCGCACACACTCACACAGAGATAGGAGGAGACGACCGTGGACGAGCGAGAGGAAGCCCGAGCGTTGGTGGAGCGAGCGCGGAGCGATGGGGTGCTGCTCTTGAGCCTGCAGTTCACCGACATCATCGGCAACATCAAGAGCGTGACCATCCCCTTGCGCCATCTGGAGAGCGCCCTGGTGGAGGGGGTGTGGTTTGATGGCTCCTCGGTGGAGGGGTTCAGCCGCATCTGTGAGAGCGACATGCTCCTGAAGCCGGACCCCAAGACGTACCGGGTCATGTCCTGGCTGCCGGTGGAGCGGCGCATCGCGCGCATCATCTGCGACCTCTACCGCCCGGATGGCGAACCCTTTGAGGGCGACCCCAGGTACGTGCTGCGCCAGCAGGTGGAGCGGGCGCGGAAGATGGGCTTCATTTACAATACCGGCTCCGAACTGGAGTTCTTCCTCTTCAAGACGGAAAACGGGCCGGCCCTGAAGCCCATCCCCTTTGACGTGGGCGGGTACTTTGACTCCTCTCAGGGCGACGAGGCGGCCAGGGTGCGCCGGGAGATGATGTTCGCCCTGGAGGCGATGGGCATGGACGTGGAGATGGCCCACCACGAGGTGGCCGCGGGGCAGCACGAGATCAACATCCGCTTTGCCGATGCCCTGACCAGTGCGGACAACAACATCACCCTGAAGTACACGGTGAAGGCCGTGGCCCAGCAGAACGGGGTCTACGCCACGTTCATGCCCAAGCCCATCTTCGGCATCAACGGGTCGGGCATGCACACCCACCAGAGCCTCTCGGACCTGGAGGGGCGGAACCTCTTCTACGGGCCGGACGACCCCTATGGCCTCTCGCCCCTGGCCTACCACTTCATCGCCGGACAGTTGGCCCACGCGCGGGCCCTCGCCGCGGTGATCGCCCCCACGGTGAACTCGTACAAGCGGCTGGTGCCGGGCTACGAGGCGCCGGTCTACATCTGCTGGGGGCAGATCAACCGCTCGGCCCTGATCCGCATCCCGCGCTGCTCTCCCGGGCAGGAAGGGAAGACCCGCGCCGAGTTCCGGGCCCCAGACCCCAGTTGCAATCCCTACCTGGCGCTGGCGGTCATGTTGGCCGCGGGCCTGGACGGCATTGAGCGCAAACTGGAGCCGCCCCCGCCCATTGAGGAGAACGTCTACGAGTTCACGCCAGAGGAACTGCAGGAGTACGACGTGGAGACCTTGCCTTCCGACCTGCGGGAGGCCCTGGAGGCCCTGCGCCAGGACCCGGTGGTGCTGGAGGCCCTCGGAAAGCACATCGGTCCCTGGTTCCTGCGGGCCAAGGAGCGGGAGTGGCGAGAGTACAGCATCCAGGTCACCGAGTGGGAACTGGAGCGGTACCTGGGGGTCCTGTAGCGTGGGGCTCTGGGTGTGGCGGCGTCCTACCAGACCCACAGCCGGCGCAGGATGGCCCCCACGCCTGGAAACCCCAGGAGAGATAGGATCACGCCAACGATGGCCAAGGCGATGGAAAGAGCCACCCAGAAGGAGACCAACGCGGCAACGAAGCCGCACCCGAACTGAAAGCCATCCACGAAAGAAAGGCCCCGTCGTTCCACATGGCACCCCCTGTGGCGATCGCCGTCGGAACACCGCCCCATTATATCACGGGGAGCATGGCGGCACAACTGGCCCCTAACCGCTCCGCAATTGCGGGAACGGCCGCTTTGCGGTAAACTACGCCCCAACCTGCTCGGGTCCGGAGGGAATGCATGCGTGCTGTCAGCGGCCATGTGGCCCTCGCGTGGACGGTGCTCCTGCTCCTGGGGCTGCTCGCGGGATGCCAGGCTTCCCCCGTGCCTTCCGCCCCTGCCGTGCCCACCCCTCCTCCATTGACACCGTCGGTGGTCCCGGTGCCCTCTCCGACCGCCGTGCCCAGGCCCTCCCCCGAGGGAAGTGAGGGGGAAGCCAGGGAACTCGTCACGGCCTACTACGCGGCGCTCGGAGCGCGCCAGTTTGAGGAGGCCTACGCGCTGCTGAGCCCTGCGGCGCAGGAGGAGATGTCGCTAGAGGCTTTCCGAGAGCGCCACAAGGATGTGGTGGAAGTCGGCTTGCAGGACCTGGCCCTGCGCCGCGCGGGGGACGACGAGGCGGAGGTCGCGGTCACGGCCCTCGTCCTCCGGAACACGGGGGGCACGCTGGTGGAGGAGAAGCGCGAGGAGGTCTGGGTGGCGGCGCGCGAGGGCGGAAGGTGGTCCCTCCGCCTCCAGGGGGAGGCGTTGCTCGCCCGGACCGAGCGCGCCCTGGAACCTCCCCTCCAGGTGGTCGGGCGGTTCTACGCTGCCCTGCAACAGCACCAGTACCGCCAGGCCTACGCCCTGGGGACCCGCGGTTTCCGAGCATCCACTCCCTTCACAGACTTCGTCAAGGAATACGCTCCAGTGGTGGAGATCGCCTTGGAGGAGGCGAAGGTCAAGGAGGAAGGCCTCGCCGAGGTGAAGATCTACTGCCGGGTGCGTTCCAGAAGGGTGGAGGAGCTGGACCTCGTGACGCGCCTCTGGGGCATCGTCTGGACGCTCCGCCTGGAGGCCGGGGCATGGCGGCTCCACGAGGCGGAGGCCCGGGTGATGGCCAAGTGGAAGGACCCCGTGGCCTGGTTGGAGGTGCCAGTGGTCAACTTCTACGCCGCGCTGGACCGCGGGGAGCCAGAAGCGGCTTACGACCTCCTCTACGAAGGGCGCAAGGCTGTCCTTCCCCTGGAGGAATTCAAGGAACAGGTCAAGCGGTACCGGGCCGTCAAGATGAACAAGTTCCGCACGCTGGAGATCGCGGGGCTGGAGGCCCGGGTGCTGGTGGGCCTGGAGGTGGAAGAACTCCAGGACGATGGCACCACGGCCGCGGTCCAGTACGAGGTGGAATGGACCCTGCGCCGGGTGGGGAACTCCTGGCGCTTGGACAAGTCCAGAGTGGTCTCGGAGCACCGCTAGGGGGAGCGGAATGGCCCGTAAGCAGGCCATCGTCCTGGGGATCGCGGTAGGGGCACTCGTGCTCTGCCTGTGCGCGGCGGCGGTCGGTCTGGGAGGCGGGGTTCTCCTCTGGCGGTGGCTCAAGGAAGATGGCGCAGCGCCTCCCGTGACCGCTGCAAGCCCTTTGCCGACGCACATCTCTGCGACGGCCACGCCCTCTCCCACGCCGAGGCCCACGGCGACGCCGACTGCCTTGCCTCCCACGCCTTCCCCCACAGCGCGTCCCAGTCTCCCCACGGCACCATCCCCTTCCACGCTGGATGTCCTCCTCGCCGCCGAACTGCCCACCCGGGATCTGGCGGAACTGGCCAGCCGGCTGCGCCTGGGGGGCACTCCGGTCCCGGGGTCCGTGGCGGCAGGCGTCACTCAACATAAAGTCAGAGATGTGCGGACCTTCTGGGTGGCCAACACCGATACCCACGTCCACAGGCAGGTAGAGGCGGTCCTGGAGGTGGAGACGGCGCACGTCCAGATGTGGGTGGAGCGGGGGGCCCGGGTGGACCTGGAGGGGCTGCGGGCCTCAGCCGAGCGGTTTGAGGCGCACACCTATCCCCAGTGCCGCGAGGTCTTCGGTTCGGAGTGGACCCCGGGCGTGGATGGCGACCCGCACCTCCTGGTGCTGCACGCGCACGACCTGGGAGGGGTGGGGGGCTACTTCTCCGCGGCCGACGAGTTCTCCCGCCTAGCCAACCCCTTCAGCAACGAAGCGGAGATGTTCTACATCAACCTGGACTACCGGCAACCGGGCACCGAGGGATACGATAGCACCCTGGCCCACGAGTTTCAGCACATGATCCACTGGTACCAGGACCGCAACGAGGATTCCTGGGTCAACGAGGGCCTCTCCATGCTGGCCCAGCAGGTGAGCGGCCTCCCAGTGGGCAACCTGCACGAAGTCTACCTGCGGCAGCCAGACCTCCAGTTGACCACCTGGGAGGACGAGGACAACGCCCCCCACTACGGGGCGAGTTACCTCTTGATGGCGTACTTCATGGACCGGTACGGGGGCCGCGCCGTGCGTCTGCTGGTGGAGGAGCAGGCCAACGGCACGCGGGGGTTTGATGCCGTGCTGCCCAAGGTGGGAGGTGGGGACTTCACAGCCTTCTTTGCTGACTGGCTGGCGGCAAACCTGCTGGACAGCCCCCGGGTTGCCGATGGGCGCTACGCGTACCGTTCGTTGGACCCGCCCACACCCTCGGTGGAGCGCCTCCAGGTCCGCTCTGGCGAGCCGGTCGTGGGCACGGTGCATCAGTACGGCGTGGACTACCTGGAGGTGGACCCCCAACAGGTGGGCAGGGTGCGTTTTGCCGGCGACCCCGTTGCCCGCCTCGTCCCGGCCCTGCCCCGCAGTGGGCAGTTTGCTTGGTGGTCCAACCGAGGGGATAACTCCGACGCCCGCTTGACGCGGGCCTTTGACCTTGCGGGCCTGGAACGGGCCACCCTGGAGTTCTGGATGTGGTACGACCTGGAGCCGGACTACGACTACGCGTACCTCTCCGTCTCCACCGATAGTGGCCGGTCCTGGACGCTCCTCCGGGGTCCCGGTGCCACGGACGCGAACCCCACGGGCAACAACTTGGGCTGGGGGTACAACGGGCTGAGCGGGGTGCCGGCGGGGGGAAAAGGGGAGCCCATCTGGGTCCCTGAGGCAGTGGACCTGACGCCCTACGTGGGAGGGGAGGTCTGGGTGCGCTTTGAGGTGGTGACCGACGATGCCGTGAACCACCCGGGGCTCCTGTTGGACGACATCCGCATCCCGGAACTGGGCTTTGCGGACGACGTGGAGGCCGGCGACGGCGGGTGGCTCGCGGAGGGCTTCGTGCGGGTGGGCAACCTCGTGCCCCAGCGGTGGCTCCTCCGAGCCGTGGTAGAGGGAAGCAAAGAGGTACGGGTGGAGGAGATCCCCGTCTCGGAGGACGGCCGGGCGGAATGGGTCCCGGAAGCCCTTCCGCCTTCGGTCCGGCGGGTGGTGCTTGTGGTGAGCGCCATGGCCCCGGCCACCACGGAGCCGGCTTCCTACCGGCTCTGGGTGGACCCCCCGCCTGCGGAAACCTCGCGCTGAGGTCTGGGCATGGGTGCCGAAGGGCCCTGGCAACTGTGGCTGTGGGGGCTGGGTTGGCCGGCGGTCCTCGCGGCGCTCGCCCTTTCCCTCCCGCGCCGCTGGCTGCCGAGGGCTGCCCAGCCAGCAGCGCTGGCCGGGTGGGGGGGCCTCCTCGTGGCCCTGGCGTGGATGGCCCTGCGCCCTCCCCCGCCCCTGTGGGTGTGGCGGCCCGGGGGCGCGGGGGGCGAGGCCCTGGCCTTCGCCCTCAGAGCGGACCCCCTGGGCCTCGGCCTCGCCGCGGCGTGTGTGGGGTTGGGGCTTCTCGTCCAGGCCTCCGATGGCCGCGCCGCTGAGCCAACCCGAGGGGCTCTGGGGCCCCTGGTGGGGCTGTTCCTCGCCTTCCTGGGAGGGAACCTGTTCACCTACGCCGTGGGGTGTCTCCTCTGGGAGGTCTCCTGGGCGGCCGGGGAAGGGGACCTGCGGAGAGGGCGGGGCTTTCCTGGCGGCGTGGGGGTGCTTTTGATCCTCCTCTTGGTCGCGCCGGCCTCCGCGCGCTTGGCCTTCGGTGGGGAGGAGTGGCCGACCTGGGTTCGCGCGGGGGCGGCCTTGGCAGGCCTGTGGACCGCGGGCGTCTATCCCGCGGTGGGGCCGATGGGGGCGGCAGAGGGCTTGCCTCGGGGGATGCGCACCCTGGCCTGGACTGTGCAACCGGCCCTCGGGCTCGTTTTGGTGGCGCGGGTGTGGGCCCAGGGGACGGTGCCGGGCGGGAGCGCCTTGGTGGTGGTCCTCCTCCTCTGTGCGCTCTTCGCTGCGTTCTGGGCTGGAGAGGCCTCCCTCGCGCGCCTTGCGGTGACGCGGGCTGCGCTCCTGGCCCTTGGGGTGTGCGTGGCGCCAGGCGCGTCCAGGGCGCTTCCCTGGGCGGTGCTGGGGTTCGGCCTGGGCCTCTTCCTGCTGGAAGGGGGCTTCCTCCGCAGCTGCTTCCTGGATGCCGGCTGGGCGCGGGCCTTGGCCCTCCTCGCCCTGGCCGGCTTTCCCCTGACGCCGGCGTTTTCGTGGCCCGTGGCCGGGGCTGCTTCGGCGACGCTTCTGTGGTGGCTGGGCCTAGCCAACGCGTTCGCCCTGGCTCCTTTCGTGGGCGAGGATCGTTCCCCCGTCTGGCGGCTGCGGCGTCCCAGTTGGCAGGAAGTCAGCGTGGCCCTTGCTCTCGCGGGGCTTGGGGCCCTCGCGCTGGCCTTTGGGCCCAGGGTGGGGTGGGCAGAGGGGGCGAAGGCCGTGGGCTCGGTGTTGGGTGGCGGGGCGGGGGCAGTGGCCCTGGCTTGGCTGCGGCGCCAGGTTCCTCTGGTGGAGCGGCTCGCCCGTGGCGCAGCACGGGCAGTGGACCCATTGGCCTGGGCCCGAAGCATAGGTGGGGTCGGCGGAAGGGCAGGGGATGGCCTCCGGTGGGCCCTGTCCCTCTGGGAGGGACGGGCGGCGCTCCTGTGGGGGATGGCCCTGGTGGGAATGATAGCGCTCGCGCTGGGCTGGTGAGGGGACGGAACATGTCTTTGGAAGGCTGGGTGCGCCTTTTGGCCGGCTGGCCGGCAACGCTGGGCCTGCTCCTAGCAGGGATGGGGCTCGTCTGGCCGGGGCGGCGGAGCGCAACGCTGATGGCCCTGGTGGCCTGCTACGCCCTCGGTGGGGTGCACCTGGCGGCCGCGGTGCACGGGGTGGTGGCCCCTGTGCACCTCCTGCTAGGGGGCCTTGTGGGGGCGCTCCTGTGGCTGGGGATGCCCAGGGCCCGCCCGCCGGCGCGCGCCTTGGGGAGCCTGGGGCTTGCAGGGGCGCTCCTCCTGGCCTTGGGGGTGGCAGCCGTGGGGTGGAGCATCCCTCCCCTGGGGTTGAGCCCCAGCCAGGCCGTGGCGGCCCTGTGGTGCTTGGGCGTGGGCGTGCTGGCGCTGGCGCTCCCTGAGACCTCGGGCGTGACAAGGGCCGCGGGGGTGCTCTCGCTCCTCCTGGGCGGGGAACTCCTGGTCCTCCTCAGGGCGCGCGATCTGAGCCTCGTGGCGCCCTTCGCTGGGCTTCACCTGCTCTTCGCTGCGACGTTGGGGGCCCTGTTCCGGGCACGAGGGGAGGGAGTCCGGCCATGGTGGTGAGCGGCGCGGCATTGGTGGCCGGTGCTCTGGCGCTGGTGGCGGGTGTGGCCTACCTCGTGCGCCGCTGGCGCCTCCTGGCTGGCCTCGGGACGGCCCTGGTGCTCGGGGGGCTGGCCCGCGCTGTGGGGATGGCCTCCGGTGTGCCGCATATGGACCTAGCGGACCTCCTGCTCTGGCCGGGGAGCGGCTTGCGCACAGGCGTGACGGTTGGGATGGACCTCCCCCTGGCCCTGGGAACGCACACCTGGAGCCTGGCTGCAGTGGAGGCCTCCTGGCTGGAGTGCTGGCTTCTCGTGGGCGCGGGCGCGGCCCTCCTCGCCCTGGCGTCCTCGGAGGAGCGGCTGCCTGCGCTCGTGGCCCTGGCCCTGCTGGGCGGCGTGGGGTGGGCTGCCGCCGGCTCCCCCGCATCGGGGCTGTGGGGTGGCGCGGTGCTCCTGTGCGCAGTGGCGGTGATGCTGGGGGGCGGGGAACCTTCCCTGCTCTTCCTGGCGAGCGGGGCGGTGGGCCTCGTGGCCATGCTCCTGGCCTCGGGGGAGTCGGCACCCTCCCTTGCCTCTGGCGCGGCTGTCCTGAGCCTGGCTTTCTGGTTTGGGTGCCCTCCTTGGGGCCCCTGGGCTTCCAGGGCCTGCCGCAGCGCGGAGCCGGCCGCGGCGGGATTTGCCCTGGCTTTCCTGCCTGCCCTGGGGTGGGGCCTCCTGCGCCCGGCAATGGCCCTGGCAGAGCCGACGTGGCTTCTCGGAGGGGCGGTCTGGCTCCTGGCTGTGGGTGGGCTGGGCGCGCTCATCCACCGGGACCCGCGCCAGGTCTGGCACGACAGCGCGCTGATCAACCTGGGCCTGACGCTTCTGGTGGCGGCGAGGGCAGGGTTCGGGTGGGAGGGGGTGGGGTGGGCGCTGGCGTGGCGCAGCGCGGCCATGGCTGCCCTCGCGTGGGGGTTCAGCGGCCTGTCGGAAGCGTCGGAGGCCGGGGAGGGGCGCCGGCCCTGGGCCACTGTGGCTGTGCTGGGGGGCCTGGCGGCGCTGGTGGGGCTCCCGCCCCTGCCCGCCTTTGGCCTCTGGCGGGATGTGCTCGCCCTCGGCGGGGAGGCGGCGTTCCCCGCCTGGGCGGCCGTGGCGGCGGGGGCTTGGGGGGCTGGCGCGCTCGGCTGGTGGAGGGTTTTGAAGGGCCTGGCGTGAGGTCGGTTGACAACCTACCAGGCCTGTGGTACGATGGTCCCGGCTTTGGGGGCAGCGGAGGTGAGGGGGACCTTCGCCTTTTTTGTTTTCGGGCCCTCAGATTGCCAGCGCACGAGGACTTGACGATGGAACTGGACAACGCCGTGCTTCAAAAAGACGGGAAGCTGCGCATCATCCCGCTGGGCGGGCTGGGCGAGGTGGGCAAGAACATGATGGCCCTGGTCTACGGAGGGGAGATCCTCCTCATAGATGCTGGCGTCATGTTCCCCGAGAACGACATGCTGGGCATAGACCTGGTCATCCCGGACTACGGGTGGCTCCGCGGGAAGGGGGAGCGGATCCTGGGCATGGTGGTCACCCACGGCCACGAAGACCACATTGGCGCGCTCCCTTTCTTCTTGGAGGAGTTCCCCGTGCCGGTCTACGCCACCCGCCTGACCCTGGGCCTCATCGGCGTCAGGCTGTCCAGCCGCCTGCGCGAGCAGGTCGCCTTCCACGAGATCCGCATCCGGGAGGCCTTCTCCCTGGGGCCCTTCCACATTGAGCCCTTCGCCGTGAGCCACTCCATCCCCGACGGGGTGGGCCTGGCCATCCGTACGCCGGTCGGGCTGGTGGTC
>DAOTYM010000511.1:0-4467 GCA_034434775.1 Anaerolineae bacterium
CTCCATCCGGTTCTTCCCTTTGATGCCGATCTCCCCGTACCGCACAAGGATCAGGCCCATAGCACTCCCTCCCACACGCGCACCCCGAGGATGCAAAACGGGGCAAGTGGATGGCTTGCCCCGTGATGCTGCGGCGTCGTCGTGAGGGCTGAAAGCCGCGTTAGGCTGCGGCCTCCCGCCCCGCCAGCCGGCGGAAGAACCGGCCCACCTCGCCCTTCTCCCACACCACCAGGAGCGGCACGGCGTTGAAGATGGAGGAGTAGGTGCCGCTGAGCATCCCCACCAGGAGCACGGTGACGAACTGCTTGATGGTCGCGCCCCCGAAGAGGAGGATGGCGATGAGGACGAACATGGCGTTCAACTGGGTGGCCAGGGAGCGGTGCAGCGTCTCCAGGAGGCTGCGGTTGACGATGGCCTCAAAGGGCTCGCCCCGCCGTTTGGGGATGTTCTCCCGGATGCGGTCAAAGACGACGATGGTATCCTGCACCGAGAAGCCGATGACGGTGAGGAGCGCGGTGAGGAACAGGGCGTCCACCTCCCACCCCCACACGAGCCCGGCCAGGGAGAAGAGGCCGGTGGCCACCAAGACGTCGTGCACCATGGCCACGATGGCGCAGACCCCGTAGCGGAAGGCGTTGGGGACCTTGCGGAAGGCGAAGATGATGAAGGTGAGGATCACCAGGGAGGCCGCCAGGACGGCGACGGTGGCCGTCCGCGTCACCTCGCGGCTGATGGCCGGGCCCACCGTCTCGGAGCGCAACTCCTCAAAGGCCCCGAACTTCTCCTTCAACTGGGCGGCGATGGCTGCTTTCTCCTCCGGCTCCAGGGGCTTGCTCCGGATGAGGGCCGTGCGCGCGTCGGCCGTGGTCTGAACCGAAGTGTCGGCGTAGCCTCGGTCCACGAAGACCTCGCGCACATCCGCCGGGGCCACCGGCGTCTCAAAGCGCACCTCCCAGAGAGTGCCGCCCGTGAAATCCACGCTCAAGCGCCACGGTGCGCCGTACTGCACGGTGGATACGATCATCGCCACCAGCCCCGGGATGATGATGAGGGCTGAGAGGGCGAAGTACAAGTACCTTTTCTCCACGATATTGAACATGGACCGTCTCTCCCCAAGGTATCCAAACGCCCGAGGGACCCGGGCCAGAGGGCCCTAAAGCCCCAGGAGCCACTTCTTGTCCCGCAGCCCCTCCCCCACCACTTGGAAGAGCAGGGTGATGAGGGTGCGCGTCACCGTGATGGCCGTGAACATGCTGATGGCCACGCCGATGAAGAGGGTGATGGCGAACCCCTTGACGATGCTCGCGCCGAACTGCGACCCGAACCAGAAGAGGATGACGCACGTGAGCAGGGTGGACAGGTTGGAGTCGCGGATGGAAGTCCACGCCCGGTCAAAGCCAGCGGCGATGGCCGCCCGCAACGTCCGCCCAGCCCGCAGTTCCTCCTTCATCCGCTCAAAGATGAGGATGTTGGCATCCACCGCCATCCCCGTGGAGAGGATGAAGCCCGTGATGCCCGGCAGGGTGAGGGTGACCGGGATGAGTTTGAAGATGGCCAGGTTCAGCGCGGCGTAGAGGAGGAGGGCCACGTCGGCCAGCGACCCCGGCAGGCGGTAGTAGACCAGCATGAAGAGGAGGACCACCGTCAGGCCGATGAGGCCCGCCCGGATGCTCTTCTGGATGGAGTCCTGGCCCAGGGTCGGACCCACCGCCCGGGTCTCCACCACCTTGAGGGGCACGGGCAGGGCACCGTAGCGCAACTGCACGGCGATGCTGCGGGCGTACTCCAGGGGGAACCCCTGCTGGCTGGTGATGCGGCCCCGGCCCTCCAGGATGGGGGTCTGGATGACGGGCGCCGAGATGACCACCTTGTCCATGGTGATGGCCAGGACCTTGCCCACGTTGTTTTTGGTGAACTCGGCGAAGATCTTCGCCCCTTCGTCGGTCAGTTCAAAGTCTATCTCCGGCCGTCCGAACTCATCCTGGCCCACCTTGGCCGACTTGAGGTGCTTCCCGGTCATGACCGTGCGGTAGACCTTCTCGGCGGCTGGGGTGGGCGTCGGCTGCACCTCGGCGGTGCCGGTGACGGGCTCTGTGGCCTGGAGGGTCGGCGTGGGGGTGGCCTCGGCCTCCCCGGCCTCGCCGAAGGTGGTGCGCACCACCGTCCCCTCCGCCAGGTGGTCGTAGCCCGCGTCAATGAACTCCAAGAGGCCGGTGCCTTTCAGGGTGGCGATGGCCTGTTCCGGGTCCTCCACGCCTGGGAGTTCCACGATGATGCGCCGCTCGCCCTGCAGTTGCACCAGGGGCTCTGTCACGCCCAGGGCGTTGACGCGGTTCTCCACGATGGTGGCCACGGCCTCCATGGCCTCCGCCGTGACCTTCTCCGTGGGGGGCACGTCCGCCTCCAGGAGGACGTGCAGGCCGCCCTGGAGGTCCAGCCCCTGGCGGATGCGGATATCCCGGTCCACCTTGAGGGGTCCCAATTCCAGATGGATGCGGTCGCTGGTGTCCACCCAGAGGGCGAAGAGGGCGAGCAACACGATGACGACGAACAAGATGGTGTTTCGGTCTCTCATGAATGCCTGCTTCCTCTCCCGAAATCGTGGTCCGCAAGGGCTTCCCGGGCGCGGGGGACCTTCCACTGGTCTGGGGACCGCGCCGCTGAAGGCCCTATGACAAACAAGGGCGATTATACTCCCCGCGGGATAGCCTGTCAAACCCGCGGCCTCCGAGGTTGCGGCCCGAAGTCCAACCTCACCCCCCAGTCCCTTCTCCACCTGCGGAGAAGGGTCCGGGGGAGAGGTGCCCTCTCCTCATCCCCCAACTCCCTCTCCGTCCGCAGAAGCCGTGCCAGACGCCGATTTGACAAAGCGGGGGTTCTGTGCGATAATGCCCTCAGGTGGCGGCACATAGGCGCCCCTTTGCGTGGCTATCTTTAGGAGAAGGAGGTGATGCCCGTGGACCATAGTCGTACTGGGACAAGCGCCGTAGCATCACCTCCGGTGGCCTTTTAGGTGCTGCGGCGCAAGCGCAGGGGGCCTCTTCTCACACGGGGAGAGGCCCCTTGTCTTGCACGGCAGGGAGAACCACCCATGCAGGCACCCCTTCCCGTCGGCAAACTCCCCATGGAGATGCTCGCCCGGCTCCTCCAGCGCTACGCCCATGCCGACCCCCGCGTCGTCGTGGGGCCCGAGGTGGGCGAGGACGCCGCCGCCATCGCCATGGGCGACCGCTACCTGGTGGTGAAGACGGACCCCATCACCTTTGCCACCGATGAGATCGGCTGGTACGTGGTCAACGTGAACGCCAACGACATCGCCACCCGTGGGGCCACGCCGCGCTGGTTCCTCTGCACCCTCCTCCTGCCGGAAGGGCGCACCGATGCCTCTCTGGTGGACGAGATCTTCGCCCAGGTCTCCCAGGCCTGCTCGCACCTGGGCGTGGCCCTCTGCGGCGGCCACACGGAGATCACCTACGGCCTGGACCGCCCAGTGGCCGTGGGCGTCATGCTGGGCGAGGTGGAGGAGGACCGCCTGGTCAGCACCCGGGGCATCCAGCCCGGCGACGCCCTCGTGCTGACCAAGGGGATCGCCGTGGAGGGGACGGCCATCATCGCCCGGGAACTGGATTCGGACCTTCGGGAGCGCTTCTCCCCCGCCTTCCTGGAGCGGTGCCGCCAGTTCCTGCGGGAGCCAGGGATCAGCGTGGTGCGGGACGCCCAGATCGCCACCCAGGCTGCCCAGGTGCACGCCATGCACGACCCGACGGAGGGAGGACTGGCCACCGCGCTGCGGGAACTGGCCACGGCGGGCAGGGTAGGCCTCCGGGTGCGCGAGGAGGCCATCCCCATCCTCCCGGAGACGCGGGCCCTCTGCGCCCACCTGGGCCTGGACCCCTTGGGCCTCATCGCCTCGGGCGCGCTGCTCATCGCCGTGGCCCCGGGCGACGCGGCGCGCGTGGTAGCTGCGCTGGAAGGCGAGGGCATCCGCGCCTCGGCCATCGGGGAAGCCACACCCGACCAGGAGGAACTCGTCCTCATCGGGCCCGATGGGACGGAGCGCCCCCTGCCCCTCTTCCCGCGGGACGAACTGGCGCGCCTCTTCGGCTGACCCTTGGGGCTAGCAGATGCGGTGGCGCGGGTTGCGCGCCTTCAGAACCTCCATGGCCTCGGCGTGGTAGCGTTCGTACCCCGGCCGGCCCATGAGGCCGTAGGTCATCCGCTTCACAACCTCCACGCCTGGCTGGTCAAAGGCGTTGATGTCCCACAGTTCCCCGGCGATGGCTGTTTGCACTTCCAGCAAGTACAAGAGTTGCCCCACGCTGAAGGCGTCCAACGCTGGGAGCCAGTAGGTGAGGTTGGGGCAGCCCGCCTGCCGCAGGGCCTCGGCTGTAGCCATCCACTCTGCGGTCATCAAGTCCGCCAGACTGTTATGGTCCTTGCCCAGGTAAGCCACGTCTTCCAGGTCCG
>DAOTYM010000512.1:0-2339 GCA_034434775.1 Anaerolineae bacterium
TTCCTTTGAGGTGCAGTCGGGCGGGCCCACACCCGTGCCCGAGCCGACCTCCACACCGATCCCACCCGAACCGACCCAGGCACCTGAACCAACCTCCATCCCTCCTACACCCGAACCCACCGTTACACCAACGCCCCTCCCCCCTCCACCAGAACCCACCGCCACGCCAACACCCCTTCCCCCTACACCTGAGCCCACCGCCACGCCAACGCCCGTCCCTAAGCCGGCACCGCGGCCAGTGCCAGCCCTCCTGGCCTACACCGTGACCGAGACGTTCCGCCAACACTACCGGATTGAACTCATCCGGACGGACGGCACCGGGCACCAGGTCCTGGTGGACATGGCCAGCGAACCCTCGTTCTCGCCAGATGGGAAGCAGATCGTCTTCTACTCCTGGCCTGGCGGCCTGGAGGTGATGAACCTGGATGGCAGCAACCGGCACCGCATTGTGCACGACGTGGAGGCCGCCTTCCCCGCATGGTCGCCAGACGGCCAGTACATCGCCTTCCATTCCGTACGCGGCTGGTCCCGCCATTTCAACATCTACATTGTGCGGGCCGACGGCTCCGAGGAACGGATGGTGGTGGATGGCGAGCAGGCCGCGTGGTCGCCGGACAGCCGCCAACTGGTGTACAAGGGGTGCGAAGGCAACCACTGCGGACTGATGATCGTCAACGCCGATGGCAGCGGCAAGCGCCGCCTGACAACCTGCGGGGCGTGCGCCAACGACGGGAACGCGGACTGGTCGCGCGACACCAACCGCATCGTCTTCACCTCGGAGCGGGACGGCAACCACGAGATCTACGTCATGAACCCCGATGGGAGCGGCCAGACCCGCTTGACCTTCAACCCCGGGCCGGACGCGCTGCCGGTCTGGCTGCCCGGCGGCCGAGAGATCGCCTTCCGCTCCTTCCGAGACGGCGCCTGGGGCATCTACATCATGAACGCCGACGGCAGCAATGTCCGCAAGGTGACGGACGCCCGCGTGGACCCCAACCGCTGGATATGGGAGAAGATGGCAGCCACCCGGCCGTGAGGGCCTGGTCGGCTCGGGGAAGGACTGGCTACTTTTCCTCCAGCCGCGCCGTGTAGCCGCGGCCCTGGAGGGCCTTGCGCAGGGGCTCCACGTTGCGCAGGGCCACCAACACGTGCCTCGGGGAGAGGCGCTCGCCCAAGAACCTGCCCACCGCGGGGTCGGCCAGCCACTCTTCCAGGACCTGCGGGTCGTCCACCTCCAGGACGACCCCTCGGCGCAGGCGCACTTCCCGCGCCCTCTCCTCCCACTGCCGGAGGGCGCGGGAAAGGCCCTCCGGCAATGGCCCCTGGAGCAGGCGGGCCAGGAACGCCTCCATCCGCTCGCGGGTGACGCCCTGCCGCAGCGCCCTCCCCACCGAGGTCGGCGTCAGGCGGTAGCGGTAGGGGGGCCCGCCTGGCTCCCAGTCCGCTAGGCGCGCCAACTGGAAGCGCTGGAACCGGTCCAGGGAGGGCGGGATGAGGATGGCCATCCCCTCCAGGCGTGGGGTTTCCGCAGCAGCTTTCCCCTCGCCCGCGCCGCCGGCAAGCCACCTGGCCCCCGAGTCCGTCAGGCGAAAGGCCCTTCCCCCGTCGCCGCGGGCCACCACGCCCAGCCAATAGAGGGGCCCCGCCACCAGGTAGCGGAGGAGCGCCCCTTCCACCTGGGGCCAGGAGGCAAACCCGTGCAAGTACTGGCCCGTCTCGGCCTCCCGGATGAACCAGGACTCGTAATCGCCGTCGGGCCGCTGGAAGTCGGGGTTGGCCTCGTACATGGCCTGCACCAGGCCGTCCACGGCATACCAGGCCCCTGGGGAGAGGGTCCGCAGCACCGCAAGGAGGGCCTGCCTCGGGAGCCGCGGGTCGTTCTGCCAGCCCGTCTCCTCACACCGCAGGGTGGGCACGTGCCAAAGGTCGTTCCAGCGGTGTGTGGCAAGCCACGCCTTCCGCAGGAGGTCCAGCGCCTCCTCCGACGGGGATTCCAACCAGGCCCGGGCCTGCTGCGGCGCCGGACGGAGCCTCCCTTCGCGCCGCACTGTGAGCCCGGCCTCCCCCAGGAGCGTCTCCAGAAAGGGGAGGCACTCCCCCTCGGCCACGCCCGGGACCCGCTCCACCACGTAGGCCCTCAGGGCCTCCCCCTGGGTGCGGTAGAGCCGCCCCCCGTGCCCCACCCGCACCGGCCAGTTGTAGAGGTAGGTCAGGTAGGCCAGGCCGGCCTCCAGGAGCATCTCCCCCGCCTCTTGGGCCTCCTCTGGGGCGGCTGCCAGGGGGGTGGGGGCGGAGGGCGCTTCGGCCGGCTGCTCGCCCAGCCAGGCCTGCAGGACCGG
>DAOTYM010000513.1:0-2211 GCA_034434775.1 Anaerolineae bacterium
GAGATGACCCGGTGGATGGGGACCTGGCGCTTATGCATTTCGTCAATGAGGGCCTCCAGGACGTTGGGGCGTTCCACGCCGGAGATTTCCATGCGGTACCAGGCACCGTCGGGGAAGCGTTTGGGGCTGGTGGGGAGGTCCCAGGCGTCGCGCCCGGGAATGCCTGCCCGCTCCATTGCGGCAGAGACCTTGTCCATCTCCATTGATGCACCTCCTCAGGTTGTCGGAACGGCTGTGGCTCGGGGCAGGGCGTGTCGGCCCTGGGTACCTCTCTCTGGGCGCGCCTTTGCCCGGGGGCATTATACCACAGGTGGGGCCGGGCGTCACGTGCCAGGGGAGGCAACCTCAATCACGGGCCTTTGCGGACGCCGTAGAGCCACTGGTGGTAGAGGGGGCCCAGGTCCTTGCCCGAGACGCCCTCGGCCACCCGCAGGAAGTCCTGCCCCCGGGCGATGCGGTAGCGGTACTGGGCTCCGTACTGGCGCAGGATGGCCAGGAAGGCCTCGTCGCCCACGGCGGAACGCAGGGCGTCCAGGAAGAGCGCCCCCTTCTGGTAGACGAGCACGCCATAATCCGCCCGGGGGAAGGCCCCCGAGGGCTGGGCCACAGCCGCGTCCCGCCCCTCCCGCACCAGGTTCTCGTACCGCTGGCGGAAGGTCGCCAGGATGGCCCCCGCCTCCTCCGGCCCGTGGATGCGCTCAAAGTAGAGCACGGTGCTGTAGTTCGCCAGGGCCTCGTCCAGCCACGGCTCATCCACCTGGTCGTTGCCCACCAGGTTGTACCACCACTGGTGGGCCATCTCGTGGGCTACCACGAACTCGGTGAAGGGGTCCGCCCGCGCGTAGAGGCCCTCGGCCACCAGGATCAGGCCCGGGTACTCAATCCCCGCCGCCCCAACCCCCGCCTCCGCCAGGTCCAGTTCCCGGTAGGGGTAGGGGCCGAAGAGGTCCTCGTAGAGGCGGAAGGCCCTCCGCGCGTAGTCCAGCACTGCCTGTCCCACCGCGGCGTGTGCGGGGAAGTAGAAGGAGCGGAGGCGCGTCCCGGAGGGGGCGTCCCACGTGGCGACCTGGTAGTCCCGGCTCAGGGCCAGGTTGAACTCCCGCGCGGGTCCGCTCACCAGGGTCCAGACGCGGTGGCCATCTTTCTCGGCTTCCTCCACCACGCTGCCCGTGGACGCCAGAACGTACCCCTCCGGGGCCTCCCAGACCACGCGGTAGAAGGCCATGTCGCTGTAGACCATGTCCCCGTGCTCCGGGGGGATTTCCTCGTTCCACCCCGTCTCGTCGTAGACCGCCACCAGGGGGTAGAAGCCAGCCAGGGTCCAGGTGCCCTCGTGAACGCCGAAGGCGCCGTAGCCGCGGCTGGGCTCTGGGGAGACCTGGGTGCGGAAGGCCAGCGTGAGGGTGAGGCCCTGGCCCGGGGAAAGGGGCGGGGCCAGGGGGAGACGGGCCACGCTTGCCTCCTGGCGCAGGTCGGGCTGGACGGCCCGGCCATCCACCCAGACGGCCTCAAGGTCCAGGCCGGCGCCGGGGCCCATCAGGTTGGGGTAGAGGCGCAGGACCAGCGCGTCCAGCGGCACCGCCTCCGTGTTGGTGTACCGGATGGACGCCTGGCCGAGGATGAGGCGCTCGTCCTCCAGAAGGGTGGCGGTGATGGCGTACTGGGTCGCCTGTCCGAGGAGGGCCAGGTCTCCCTGAAAGGGGGGCAGGAGGGCAGCGGCCTGGTCCGCCTCCCGGGCAGCGGGTGGCGTGCCAAGGCCAGGCGTTGGGAGAACCGCGGTGGGCGTGGCCCCTGCGGGTTCAGCGTTGCGGCAAGCAGCCGCCCCGAGGAGCAGGGCCGCCCCCACAAGGAGGGCGCACACCCTCGCCAGAAATCGGACCCTTTCCACGAGCGGCTGTCCCTCCCTCACCGGCCGAAGGCCAGGTCCTCAACCTGGACCGGCCACCAGAGGCCCAAGGCCAGGGACTCCGCCGCCGCGCTTCCCCCCAACGGCTCCACCCGGTAGGTGTAGTACCCCCACTCCGTGGTGATGGGGGTGGCCGCCGAGATGGCCAGCACAGCCTGGGTCACCTGCTCGCCCAGCCCCACAAGGTCCAGGGAGCCGCGGTTTTCGGCGTCCAGGGGCATCTCTCGGACGCGGATCTCGCCTCCGGCCCATTCCACCAACTGCACGGCGAAGCGCTGGGGCACGAAGTTGGTGGAGCGCACGAA